>JAUYGA010000108.1 GCA_030690755.1 Nanobdellota archaeon | reverse complement strand
AGCGCCATTTATACTATTTCTGACAAGCGCATTATTCATGCTCTTTGTGTTGTTTATGTTTGCGGTTTTCGTCGCAACAGACAGAAAGCTAACAGTGAAAGAAGGTATAGTCCTGCTTGCGCTCTATGTCCTGTTTATCCTAATAGAAATAAGCATGAAAGGCTCTTCTTTTTGATAGTGTATTAAATTAAGATTACGAATTTAGTATTCTAAGCACAAGGTTTTAAAAGGGATATTACTTACTGACCAATAGAGAGTTACGAGAGGGGTTTTTAATCAGAGAGATAAAACACTATTTAGACGATATCTTGTTTTTTTATTTTTTTATATTGTTTTATGTTTTGTTCATTTTCATGAATGTTTGTGTTTTCATGAGATGATTTTCATGAGGTAAAAAAAATGACTGAAAAAGCTGATAAGAAAAGAATCTATCTTGTAGATGTGACCAACAGGGATGGTGTTCAGACTTCCAGGTTAAGCCTTGCAAAAATGGAGAAAACAATGCTTAATTTTTACTTAAACAAGCTCGGCGTCGCTTATTCTGAGTTTGGTTTTCCTACAACAAAACATGAGACAAATTATCTTAATGGGAATCTGATGCTTGCAAAGAAAGGACTTCTTTCACCGATAAAACTCAGCGGGTGGATGCGCGCCATAAAATCAGATGTTGAAGAAGGAAAAAGGCTTGTTCCAGATCTTGAATATGCTAACTTATCAATATCCACATCGCCGCAGATGATTGCGCACAAATTCACAGGAAAAGGATACACCATAGACAATATAATATCGCAGATGACTCAAGCGGTTGACAGGGCTTATGAACTTGGCTTTAAGGAAATTGGCGTCAATGCTGAAGATGCATCAAGAACACCGCTTAAGGATCTTATTGAATTTTCAAAACAGGCAAAAAAACATGGGGCTGTGAGATTCAGATATTGCGATACTCTTGGATTTGAAACCCCTTTTAGGATATACAAGCGAGTTTTGAAGATAGCAAAAGAAGTGGGAATAGACATTGAACTTCATTGCCATAACGATTTAGGGCTTGCGGTTGCCAATTCTGTAGCTGGCGCTGCAGGAGCGATTGACGGCGGTGTAAATGCTTATATCAATGTCACAGTTAATGGGATTGGCGAGAGAGCTGGAAATGCGGATTTGGTTTCGGTGATTCTTGCGCTAAGATACGGCGCAGAGATTGGCACAGGCATTAGTTCTAGCATTAATTCTGAGATAGAGTTTCATGATTCGTCAAAAGACAATGAAAAATACGCTCCTGATGACAGGATAAAACTGAAATATGCATGGCGCCTTGCAACTTACGCAGCAGAGGCTTTCAGAGTGCCAATACCTGTCAATACTCCAGGAGTAGGATCAAATATGTTTGCGCATGAATCAGGAATACATGCAGATGGCGTTCTCAAAAATCCGCATAACTATGAATTATACAGCTTTGAAGATATAGGACGAGGAAAACCAGATGTAACGCATACTGGCAGAATAATAACTGTCGGAGAATATGGCGGGCTTGCAGGATTCAAACATGTATATGATGAACTTGGAATACATTTCAATAATGATAATGATGCTCGCAAAGTGCTGGAAATCTCAAGATATGTCAATGTGACAACGCAAAAACCGCTGACAGCAGATGAATTGCGGTTCATATTCCATAATCCTGAAGAAGTATCGTACATAATAGGTGTAACGCCAGAACTTGGCAAAAACAGTTAAGCTTGTAAAAAATTTTGAATCTTAACAGGTCAGCCAGTAACATAAATATATTCTAGCTTTTTGTCGGATTTGTTTATCACATTATGCGTCTTTTTCTGGCCGATAAAGAAGGCATCTCCTGCTTTTAGGATGGTTTCTTTTTTCATTTTTTCTTTGTTTCCTTCATCTATATTGATTAGAGTTGCCTCTCCGTCAATGATTATTATCAGTTCTTCTCGCTCTTTGGTAGAATGTTCTCCGACTTCCTCGCCTGCATCAAGAAAAACCCTCCGAGACTTGAGATTCTTGCTGGCCGGCGGAATTATTATGTCTTTAGTGTTCATCAGATTAGTTAAATGCAGTTCATATAAAATGGTTTTGAGTTTCCATTATTTTCCACTCTATCTCTTCATCATTCACTTCAGTCAAGCAAAAATCGCTAAAATGGTGTTTCGGGCCATAATGCGGTTATTGACACTACCAAATAGTAGTTAAAAAACGAAAGCTTTATATATGTCTAATAAGTTTTATTAATTTTTGGTGACTAGGCGGATGCATTTTGAAACAAATATTTACAATATCAATTGATGAGGAGCTTGTCCAAAAAGTCAGAGACAAAGCTCGTACTGAAAAGCGTTTCTTTAGGAATAAATCTCATCTTGTAGAAGAAGCTATACGTGAATTTCTGGAAGGGAAGAAATGAAACATAAAATCAAACAAGGAAATAGTATAACAGGATGGCTTTCGACTCATTTGATGAATGAGCTGATGGTTGTGCAGTAAAACAGTTGCTTGGTTGTAATTTGAATTTGATATGCTTCTAGTTTTTGAAAAAAAGAGATGGTAATTCGCAATATTTATATACGTATTTTGATATTTGTCTTTGAAAGAGGGGGGATTTAAATGGTAAGAAAATTTGATTCAAAAACATATTACATAAATGATTTTAACGAGTGGGACGAACGCAAAGAACTGACACTAGCACCATATTTCCAGCGAAGAACAGTATGGTCAGATAAAGCACGTTCTTATCTTATTGATACCATTTTAAGAGGATCTCCTATACCTAAGATTTACATGAGACATCATATTGATGCTCAAACCAAAAAATCCGTCAGAGAGGTAATCGATGGACAACAACGCTTAAGAACAATCCTAAATTATCTACAAGATGGGTTTAAGGTATTAAAAACACATAATGGGACTTATGGTGGTTTATATTTTAGTCAGCTACCTAAGGAAGTACAAACTGAATTTTTAGCTTATGAGTTATCTGTTGATTTATTACTGGGAGCGAAAGATGAAGAGGTATTAGATATATTCGCACGTCTAAATACATATACAATAACATTAAACAAACAAGAATTACTTAATGCAAAATATTTTGGTGCGTTTAAAAAAACTATATATTCGCTGGGTTACGAATTTGTGAACTTTTGGACAACGAACGACATACTTAATTTGAGACAAATTTCTCGTATGGCCGAAGCTGAATTTACTACAGACCTCGTTATAGCTATGATTTCAGGTATTCAGTCTAAAGATGCAGCGGAAACATTTTATAAAAAATATGATGATTCTTTTCCAATAATGAATAAAGTGACAACTGAATTTAAAAAATGTATGGACATCATAGGGGAAATATTTGATGGCCATTTAGCTGATTCTGCTTTCAATAGCAAACCTTTATTCTATAGCTTTTTTTGTGTCATATATGA
>JAUYGA010000104.1 GCA_030690755.1 Nanobdellota archaeon | reverse complement strand
CTTTGCTGTCTTTGATTGCATAGAACCATTTCAGAGCCGTTATTGGTTTTATTTTCATTTTCTCTGATGCTTCTCTGCAAATCAGCTCTTCTTTAGAACAAGTTTTTTTTCTGTGATAATAATCTTGGTCGACTAGTCTTCTTAACGCAAGTCTTATTTCAGCATCGCTCAGGCTTTCATTCATCAGCCCTTTGAATTTCTCAGTTTTAGTTAAGATTTGATAGAGTCTTTTTGAAATAAGGTCATAGCCGTATTTGTCTCTTATCTGGTTGTAATTGCTGTCTTTATTCCCCTCACACATTGCGTTAAATCGACAATTATCACAAGTATCGCTATTATGTTGGAATTCTTTTTTTGTTGTGTAATACCAGTTGACAACTGTGCTAGGGGATAATTCTAGTTCGTTTATGAATTTCTTCACTAGTCTATCTTCAGGGTGTGGGATTTTGTGTAGGTCGTTATATCTGCTGAATGTCAGTCTTACTAGAATTCTGAATGTCTTCCATTCGCAGTTGATTTTGCAGTCATCTGAAACTAGCTTAGAAAACATCTTTCGTTTTTCGGCATAGCTTAGTTTTTGAAATTTTGCCCATTGTCTTAGTGTGGAGGTTTCCATTTCACATCACCTCCAAAGTCTTAATAACATCTTCAAGGAGTTCTTTGCCTAGTTGTTTAAGTTCGGCGTTATCTTTCCTTTTGACACCTCTTATCATGAGCTTTGCTTGGTTGAATGTTATTTTGTTGGTCTCAGCTAGCTCTAGGATTTCTTTTGGGGCGTTAGAAAAGTTAAACCAAGCGTATGCCGTTTTGGCACTTATTTTGTGTTCCCTCAAAATATGTCCCACGATAATTTCTTGTTCTGTTAGCTTAGTCTGTCCGTATTTCTTAAAAGAAAGATCGCTTTGACTCCAAAGATGCCGCAGCATTTTGCGTATCTTGATATCGCTATCTATCTTCACAGATTCAAATACTAGACGATTCACAAGATTCTTCTTTTCTAGGAAGTTTTTCCCTAATGTATATTTTCCAACGGTTCTCATGTTCAAACCTCTGGATTATAGAATTCGTTTATATGTTTGATAACAAACTTTGTACACGCAGAATTATTTTTTGGTCATTCTCAAAAAACAATTTCCGAGAATTGCCATGCTTCACAGAATTTAGCTGTCATTTATAAATGTTTTTGTTGTTAATTGGTTTTTAAGTAATTTGTTTTAAGATGAGCGAGGGTATTTCTCTATTATTGTGTGGTGTTTGTCTGTGTTGCGAGGTTTTACCCTATAATAAAACAATAGCCTTAAATATTTTTGGCTGTTTTCGCCCTTGATAGGGGTGTTGATTAAGGGATTAAACAAGGGGAGTATCATGGCTGAAATATTTGACATTGAAACAATTATGCGGAATGAGTTCGGAAACGAACTGGTTAATAAGGCGAACGAATTGCACACTTATGACAGCATACATGCTCAGCAGATGGTTTTCTTTCTTTATGCAAAGCATTTTCATGGCGATAAATCCCTTAATCTGAACCTTCTTAAGGAGTTTGAAAGATCCAATTTCACAACGCTTAATTATCTTGCAACTTCTGAAAAATTTGACACTAAGTTCTGCGCAAGGATGCTGCTTGAATTTTACGTCGATAGTTTTGTTGATCAAAAATTACCTCCGATATCTCATAAGGAATATGAACCAGTTTCATGGATACTAGGAAAAGAAAAAGGGGATATTTCTACCAGGCTCATGGACAGTATAGTCCATAAAAATTATTTTGCCAGAAAACCTAAAACCAAGGTGAAGGAAAATATTTTATCAATGCTGAAGAGAATAGAAACGATTGCAGATGTAATGCATAACAAGTACTTTCTTTTGCGAGAACCGAAAATGACGCAAGAGCATGAATCGACATTGCAGGAATTTGAGGAGAAATTCCCTGAAGAAAATCTTGCCTATATCTCAAGAGTGATGTATAACATATTCTGCTTTAGGACAATTAATGGGCATATGCCTTGGCAGGGCTCAACAACACTAGAAGGGGTTTATTTAGATGCGAGTGACAAAACATCTGTAAAGCGCATTGAACGCAATTTAAGGACAGACCCTGATCTTGCATTATGGTATGATATCAATGAGGCTCCTGAACCTGTTGCGGTCAATGCTGAAAATGGCAAGCTGGAATTCAAATTCCACCCGGATGAAAGAGCTACAATAAAACTTTCATTGAACAGTTTAGGCGATGCCTCATACAGGCTTGATTTTGATGCTAGAAGACGCTGCAATAACCAATCAATAAGACATGTCAAAGATTTTCATTATAAGGATCTTGTCAGGTCGATTGAGATAATTGAAACTATTGGAAAGGAAGCATATTCTCAGAAAGAAGGTTCTCAATTTTGCAGATGTTAAAGATTTAATGTATAGTTATTATAAAACTATTTCAGTCTTGAGCCGCATTTGCCGCAGAAATTGTCGTCTGATCTTGCACTGTAGCCGCAAACAGAGCAAAAGCCTATGATTCCAGATGGGATGTGCTTAGTCTGTCCAGCTTGCGCATTTGGAGGCATAACAGCGGCTTTGTTTTGCTGGCCTGCCTGAGGATTCATATTATTATTCTTGTAATTGTCAAATTTGCTCTGAGGCATATAATCGTATTTGGTCTTCTCTTTTTTGATTTTTTTCTTTTGCATGTAATCGACGCCCATGCTTCCTGCGCCGTAAAGGATAAGCAAAGCAGCAACAACTGAGAATAGAATTTTAGCAGATTTTTCAAAAGAGGAATAGGCAGTTATAACATAAACAGCTAAACCAACAAACAATATGATTGCGCCCGGTATCTTTGCCATTATTTCAACTCCTTATCTTAACTTAATTGCTTTATCTTTTGAAGTTTAAATATATTTTGGTAATTAAAGGTTTTTTAGCTTAGTTTCAATCTCTTTTTTCAATGCAGAGATATAAAGGTCAAATGGCAGTTCAACATGTTTCCATGTCTCTTTTGTGATGTCTATACCATCATATTTGTTCCTGTTTCTTATCGTTCTGATTTCCTCAAGGAAGTTCCAATCAAAATCCAATTCTGGAAAGTTAAGAATAATGAATGCAAACAATCCCTGATGATTGCTTATCTTCCGCTCTTTGGATGCCATTAAAATTTCGCAAAGTTCCCTTATCACATCATAATGTATGTTAAATATGATTCTATAATTAATTGCAGGGCCTTTTCTATACTCTTTTCCTGTAAGATAATCTTCAGCTGCCATGATTAATCTTTTTTTTATTTCTTCATTATCTAGTTCGGTATCTATGTAGAATCCTTTTGATAGCAGATCATCATATACTTTTTCAGGAGTGTCATTTTTAGGCATTTATGTTCACCTTAAATGGCTCTAAGTTCCCCTTAATATTAAATCCTTTCGCAATGTTTGGAATCAGGTTAGGGTCTAGTCTTCTTGAAACTTCTTTTGGATCATTAAAGCTGAAAATCTGTATCTCCTTTCCAAGTTTTGATTCTAGTTTGCCTTTTTCAAAATCGCTGTCATCGCCGAATATGAATAGGTCGATGTCGCTCTGAAAGCTCCAATTTCCCCTTGCAAAACTGCCGAATAAAATTGCTGTTTTAATTCCCTTAAGCGAGTTTATGTGAGAGAATAATCCTGCTTCTTCAAGCAGTTTCAATCCATAAAGACGTTTTTCCGCTTTGAATTTATCATCCATGACTGCCTCGTAATGAGGCATTTTTCCTTTTGGTTTTACTTTTTTGACAAAGCCTGATTTCAGCAGTTCCTTTAATTGAGCATTAGTCCAATTTCTGCTTAATCCTGATTCTTTCATGAGCGCTTCAAAATGCCATCTTCTAAGCGACTGCTTGAAAAATAAAGGCCTTAACTTGTTTTCCATAATAGTGCGTTAAAAAGTACTAATATTTAAAGGTTTTTGTTTTTTTCTATTATTCAATAATAATTTAATAAATTAATATTTGCGGCAAATCAGTTCTCTCATTCACTTTTAGAAGTCTTTTATTCCTGCAAAATAGTTTATTTCTTTCCAATAACTTTCTTCCCGTTCATATAAGGGACTAAGACTTTTGGAACAGTGATTGTACCTTCTTCATTCTGGTAGTTTTCAAGTATTGCCCTCATTGCTCTTGAAGTCGCGATTGCTGTGCTATTGAGAGTGTGAACATACTGCCTTTCATTTCCTTTCTGATATCTGACATTCAATCTTAC
>JAUYGA010000091.1 GCA_030690755.1 Nanobdellota archaeon | reverse complement strand
TCACTCGCAAATCACTGGAACGCAGCTCCCTCGACAACAAAGTCGAGACTTTTGAAGATGCTATGCACATATTATCAACTAAAAAATGCGATAAAGCTTTTAATTATAACAATCTGATGAACTTAATTATTGCTGTTTTCTCATGAAAAAGCCAATCCAAATTATCAATGCTGCGACTATCATCACTAGAGCGATTATTGCAAACAAAGCGAATATACCGATAACAATATACAGGTACCATTTTGATGCAAAATTAAGGATGCTCCACCCTCTTGATGCTCCTGCAGCTATTCTTTCTCCAGAAAACAGATAAATGAAATACATCACAACTATGCTGAATAATGTTGTTGTTATGTTAAAGACGCTTGTCGCAGTGTTTAAAACACCGCTTCCTTGCAATGGTCTTGGTCTCATTTTATACCTCATCCAATTTATGGTTATTATTTTATTCGAGTTTGATCTTTTTTGTTTTTATCATTCCCAATGTTTTTTCAAGTATCTCAAGATCAACTTTTGAAGAATACTTTTTGGAGATATCCTTTATCTTAAACCATTTGAGCGCCATTGAGAAAGGCGATTGTTTTGGCCTGCCCTGCCAATCAATGCAGATGAATGCAACATGTTTGTACTTTTTACCTGATGTCGGATCAATGTCATTAAAGATGCCTATTTTCTGGTATTTTTTCAGTTTTATTCCCAATTCTTCATTTATTTCTCTAGTGAGAGTTTTTTCTATTGCTTCATTCTTTTCCTGATGGCCGCCGGGAAATGCCCATAGTCCTGCATAATTATCTTCTGTATCCGACCTTTTTTCCATAAGAACTTTGCCTTTGTTATAAAATACACCTACAGCAACAATATCCATTAATATCCCCTTCTGTTTATTGATAATTTTTGATAATTTACCATTAAACTAATACCGATTTCTGTCTGGAAATTTCCTAGTATTTAAAGGTTTTTGAGTAATTTTATAGAAATAACAAAATCCGAGCATCAATTTAACAAAAATTGGCAAAAAGCGGTAAAAACACCCAAAAATAGCGAAAGGTTTATAAAGGAAGTTTAATTACTTAATAGTGGTAAATAAAACCGCTATTTATTTGACAAAGCTTTGCAAATAAACAACACAATATGGCAATGCCATCTAAAACAGTTGTAAAACAAGAACATATGCTATATATGCATAATTATAATAAACATATATGCCTCGGCATATAAAATTCAATTAACTAAACTAAAAAAATAAACAAATACACACAAAATGGTTAGAGATGTTCAACTAGATACGTCAGAAGTAATTCTGGAGAAACAATTCTATTGCTATAGTTGTAAGATTCCTATGAACAAGCTATCTGATAAACTATATAAATGCCCTAGCTGCGAAGAAGCTTATTCTGAAGAAGAGTAAATAGCATATGCATAACATCATTGACTAATTTCTTATCAAAACCACTCTGAATTTAATGGCATATTATTTCCAATTTTTCACACATTTTTCTTCAGTCGACAAACCGCGGTAAAAAACAGAATGCCGTAAAACTTCCGCCAAATCATCAAATTAGACATTTAATAACGGACAGCACCGATATTCTTCCGGATTTCCGCTAATTCTTTCGGATTTTTTTGCACAAGACACTTTAAGTTCAAAGACCCTATACTACTTGAGGCAGACAGTCAACAACTAACAACAAAAAAGTGACTGGAAAAACTGACTGCCTCTTGGCCCCGGAAGAATAAGTGCGCCAAGCAAAACCCGCGGGCCTTAAAATCATGAAATCAAATGATGGTGTAGAAAATGTAGGCAGCGTCAATTCACAAAACTCGTTCGACGAAAACATTAAAGAAGGTCAGGGGGACGCCCCATCCGGGGCCTGACCGTTTTCTCGAAATCAACAACGAGAGTTTTGTCGACGCTGCCCGAATGAGCTTTTACAAAGCGAAAGAGATTTTCTACAGCATCAAAGTGTGATAAAAGTTAGCGATAGCTATCATAAAAAATCATAAAACGAGGGGATACAATGATAAAAAAAATATTGCCGGTTGTTTTGGCGTCAGCAGTAGGTTTTTACAGCGGCGTCATGAATCATGCAAAACTAGACAATTTCATTCAGTCCAAAAAATATACCCAAGCGCCGACTCTTGAGCTGGTGTACTCTGAAAACGAAGTCGACAAGACAGAGATAACGCTAATCAACCAAAAAAATGCAAAGCGTTATCCTGTAAAGTGGGGCGCTGAAGGCTTAAGAGTTGGTTCTATAGAATACAGGTTAGCTTGCATAAAACAGGAAATTAAGGATAAGGATTTTGCAATTGAGCATGCAAAAGAGATTCTTTCTTCAACAAGAGAAATAAGACGAGATGTTTACAATGCAGTCATCGGAAAGAGGCCGCCGAGCAAGGCATATGTTCAGGATTTTACAAACATTGACATTGTTTACAAGCTTAATGAAAATCGTGAAGTTGAAACATTTGTGACAAACGGCAAAGAAGGTTTTCCTCTGACAAGAAATATGCAGATGGGCGATCTTGAATACAGGATGAAAGGGCTTGTCAAAGAAGCGACTGCTGATGGCGGCGCCATTTATCAAAACATAAGGTCTGATCTTCTTAACTGGCTTGACAGTTATTTCTTTTCGCAGTCAAATCCAGCAGCTCTCTATGCAGGTACAACAGAAGAGAATACTGGCAGAACAAATAACACTGCAAATAACACAAGACATAATGCCAGAAACTATGCGCAGGGGGGTGTTAAAATTGAACAAAATCGCTAGCTCTATTGGAAAATATGCAGGAATTGCATTCATGGCGTTTCAGCTAGGTTCGTACATAGAAAATCACCAAATCAAACAGAAGTATGCAGTAATCCCAAAGCAGATAATCCAAAAATACAAAGTCGATTTTCGAGAGCTTGTTTCTGATGTTGATTCTAAGAAAATCCCAAACAGGCTGGAAAACATTGTCCTCTATGAGTTGAAGGATCCGACAGGAAATGACCAGTTTGTCATTGATCAGCAATTCAACAAGTATGAACATTATGACATGGATGGGATAAGGATAGAAGATGCTGATAATTATGTTCAGAAATTCGGAGACAAAAAAAGAGAAGATATAGAACTAAAACAATAGCTGTGAAAAAATGAAATTTAAAAGAGGAAATTGAAATAATAAAACTGAAAAAATAAAAAACAAACGCGAGGTGTTAAAATGTATAATGCGCAACATAACTATGGCGGAACAATAGGTATAGTCAAGGAAATATGCGGAAGAGCAGGATTGAAACTTTTGAAGGATGAAGATTACCATCAGGATTTCATTGATGTTGACCAATATAAGAAAGATCTTGCAAAATTAAGAGTTCTTGCGCTCAACGAGCGAAAAGCGATAGAAGGCTCATCGATAGAAAAAATAATAGGAAAGTTTTTTGGGGTTGAATCAGGAGAAGGGCTTAACAAAAGACTCAGTGAAGCAAGAAGAATTCTTAACAATCTGGAGATAATGACTGAAAAATATGCCAACTACGAGACTGAGCTTACCGATAAGTATTATGAAAAGCGCAAAAACATTCTTGATGCAGTTGAAAATGTAAGCAAATCAGAGGAAATAGTTAAAAGACTGGATGAAGAAAAAAATTCAGTGCATCCGAAACTTAAAGCTGTTGCAAGCGATGTTGAAAGCCCAAAATTTATTTTGGAACAGAAAAAATACCAGATAGAGCTAGATAGGAGAGTCGAACAGATTGACAAAGACATAAACATCTACACAGATTCGTCAAAGGCAGCTGCATTCTATTACAGGTATGCGAAAATAGAGCTTGACCAGCTTGATAAATACAGGAAAGATGTCCGCTTCATTGTAGATAACACAAAAAGAACAATTATCTGCGGAAGCCTGTTCCTAGAACATGTAGATAATTGCAAGAACTATCTCATCAATGGCGAGGAAGTCTTGACAACAAACATGGAATTACAAAAAGCAATGTTTGACATAAAAAAGAACATGGATCAGGTGGTAAACAACATAGATAATAAGATGGAAATTTTCAACGTTTATATGGCCATGGACCCTTTCAAGTCATTATTTACTAGCATAAAAAGAAGGTTCAAGCTCAAAGACAATGCAATAAACGACCGCTGTTTGATAGATGAAGCGCTAAAAGAGCTTACTCCTGAAGGAGCGGAGAATAATGTCTAGTATCGACGAGATTTGTTCAAGATTTGGAAGCGCTTCTACAGCTGCTTCATCAATCGGCAGAAGACTTTCAGATTATTTATCTGCAAAGAGAACAAACATAGAAATCTATCTGGACAACAAGGCAAGAAATTACCTTAACTCTAAATCAGACCCGGATTTAGATTCAAATTCGAGCTTAGGTCCAAATTCTGGATCAGGTTCGAATTTAGAAAAAAATTCAGACAGAAAAGCCAGCTTAAGTATAAAAAAATCAATTAATAATATTGATAAACAAATTAAAAAGTCACGCAGCAAAGCAGGCCAGACATTTTTAGAAGCTTACAAAGAAGGCTTAGAAAGTAAGCTATACATTGAAGTTTCAGTTCCTGAAGAGATAAAACAAAAATATCTGGCCAAAGATAGCACGAACGAAGATCTTTTAATATATTCTTTTGAGGCAAGCGGCAACATCGCAATAAAGGATAAAATAGCTAAATCAAAAGAGTTCAGCATCGGTAATCTTCTTGATGCATACAAAGCGATTGGCCTGGTCGGAGAGGAAAAGAATGCAATACTGCAGACATATGCGGCGATTCATGGAATGAATTTTGGCGTTGAAGGCCCGAGCGGAAGCGGGAAAACACAGCTTGTCAAGTCTCTGATGAAACTGCTTCCCGATAATGCTGTTTATGAGATGGAACTGTCTTCAAAGACTGCTGAACTTTATAATGCAGATGAGATAAATCGGGCAAAGATAATTTATATCCCTGAACTGCAGAAAGCGCTGACAGGAAGTCCTCTTGTTTTGGAGATTGTAAAAACCATAAGCGAAGGGAGGGATGTTGTCAGAAAAATCGTCAGCAACGGTAAAACCAAACAGCAAATCATCAATTCTGGAAAATCATTCATCTACACTTTAGCTGACGAAAACAAGCTTAAGAAAGATGCAGAGCTTTCAAGGAGATTCTTCACAATAAAAACAGATACTTCAGATGAGCAGACTGATAAGGTTCTTTCATACCTTGCGCTCGGCCAGTATTCTATGAAAAACTCTGCAAGAAACTCTGTCAGAAAAAAAGGCGATGCAAAACTTACAGAAGATGCTAAAGCGCATATAGAAGCAAGCATGAGTCTGAACTGCCGTTTCCTTAATCCTTTTGCAGATTACATTGCGCAGGTCTCTCCTAACACCTTAGACATGAGAAGCAAACTCACATATTACTTCAACTTCATCAATGCATCTGCAAGATTCAATTTTAGGAACAGATTAGCTTGCGGGAATGATATTTTTGTTTCTATAGAGGATATCTATAATGTCAATAACCTGCTAAGCGATGGAAAAAAGACCAATTCAAACAGTTTTTTTGACAACTTCAATTATGCAGACTGTTTCACAAGCAGCATTGATGCTCTGGAAGATAAAAAGAATCTTATTTTTCCATGGATTGATACGCAAAAACAGGATGACTCCAAAGTCATTGTTAAAGACTTCATCACAGGCAAAAATGTCCATCTTCTCGATTTGTCGTATGAAAACATTGTGGAGGGAGGTATAACTTACACAGAAATAAATGCTAAAAATGCAATAACTGAAAACTCACTCAACAACAAGACAATTTAAAAATTACCATCCAAAA
>JAUYGA010000088.1 GCA_030690755.1 Nanobdellota archaeon | reverse complement strand
TATTTTCGCTGTTAAGCGACATTGATGTAAGCTATAAAACCGTAGAACGGTTTTATTCTGATCCTGAAGTAATTGCAGTATTGCATAACTTACACATCCTGCTTTTGAAAAAGAAAGGAGTCAAAGAAGTTGATGGCTCTGGAGATGGCACTGGACTTTCTTTGACGATAAAAGTTAATTATGCTGCTCACGCTCAGAAACTTAAGGACAAAGTGAAGAATATCAAAACACAATCAAAAAAAGGATACAAGAAAAAATTGTTTGTATATTCTTTCAAATTAATTGATTTGAAATCCAACATGTATGTTGGATTTGGGACAAGCCTAAAAAGCGAGAAGGAGGCATTTCTTGAGACAATAAAAATGATGGAGAAAACAAACATTAAATTAGTGAGTATTAGGCTCGACAAATATTATAGTTGCAAGAAATATGTCAAGATGCTCAAAGAAAAATTTGGAGATGTTAAAATAATGGTGTTGCCAAAGAGCAATGCAACAGTTAAGGGATGTTGGGAATGGAAAAGGATAATGTATGATTTTGTAACCGATCCAGTCTCATATCTTGAAGATTATTTCAAGAGAAACCGCTCAGAAAGCGGTTTCTCTGAAGACAAAAAAAAACTGGTTGGCAACTGGGACAGAAAAGAACAGATAGAATCGACACTGCAGATATGCTCACGTCGCTATGGCATAACCTCGGCTGGTTGGGATAAGCTATTTCTGTCCCACACCCACAAATATAGTAAATAATATAAACTACCTAGACAACAACAAACCAGAGTAAGTAATTAGTAATGATAGTAAGTAAATAAGTAATAAGCAAATAAAATGAGCACAATGAATCCTTTTGAAAAAATCAGAACCAACAGGAAACCAGAAAATGTAGGTATACACCTGACAAAAAAACCTAAGAATCCCATAATCATAGAAGGCTTCCCAGGATTTGGACTTGTTGGAACAATAGCAACAGAATTCCTGATTGAACATCTCAAGACAGAAGAGATAGGTAAAGTCTGGTTTGAAGACATGCCTGCAATAATAGCAATCCATGACGGCAAAACAATAAATCCCATAGGCATATTCTACAATGAGAAATACAATATAGTGATAGTGCACTCAATCTCAAGCCTTTCGGGATTTGAATGGAGAACTGCAAACATCATAAAAGACATTGCAAACCAACTGAATGCAAAAGAGATAATCTGCTTGGAAGGAATCGGAACAACAGAACTTCCATCTGAAGAGAAAGAAGTAAAAATTGAAGATATCAAAACACTCTATTGCGGCAATAATGAAACTTCTGAAAACAAGCTAAATGCTCTCGGAGCAGAAAAACTTAATGAAAGCATACTTATGGGAATAGTGCCAGCGCTGATGCTCAAGAATCAAGAGAATCTAACTTGCATATTTGCAGAGACATATTCTAATCTGCCAGACAGCAAAGCTGCTGCAAAACTGGTTCAGATTCTTGACAAATACCTAGGACTTGACGTCGACTATAAACCTTTAGTTGACATGGCTGAAAAGTTTGAGATAAAACTAAAAAGCATACTCGAGAAAAGCCAAAAAGCAGTCAAAGAACACGACGAGAAAAGGCCTAATTATTTTGGATAAGACATCTGATTTCTTTTATGTATGTGCATAGCATCCTAAGGTTAAAATTCTATTAAACAAATATCAGCGACGAACGTTGTTATGGAATGCATTAAAAAATAGTATTTTTCTAAAATCCAGCCAGTCATGGCTGCCGACGGCCATTTTCTGCAGAAAATGTCCTACGCGACATCCCGGATGGAGCATCCCCTGTCGCGTCGGCGCCATGGCTGGATTTTCTCAAACATAATGGTTGAGCGGAACTTTTATCCTAAAACCAGCTGAAAAACCATCTAACTATCACTTTTTAACATAGTGACTAATTCTAGAAATATCAACGGATTTAATTTCACTATTGAAAGTAAATAAAAATAAAGCATAGAACTTCTGTAAAACTCCCTTTTTCTGGAAAAGAAATCAAAGAACAATACCTAGACAACTAATGCAAATAACACATAAATGCAGAGACCTGCACACAAAACATCCTACAGATCTGCACAACCAAACAATCCAAAGCCCAAATTAAATCCATACATACAAACTCTAAAACAAATAGCCCACATAATACACAGAAACATAGCAAAAGAAAGCCAAAAAGTCTCAAAAGCCAAAATATTGCAGTTTTAGCCAGTTTTACCCACAAATACTTGTTTTAACCAAAAAATCATAAAACCCCACACTTTCAAAGCTCAAAACAGATAAATTTAAGCACAAAGCAAAGGTAGAAACAAACATATACATAAAATAACCAAATAAATTTATCGACGATAAAAGTGAATTTTAGCAAATTTATCTATTTCAAAAAACAACCCCTAATCTATTATAAAAACTGTTAAAAACCTCCTTCAAAAATTCTGAAAAATCCGCCTGAGCATTTACTTTTTGAATTTGCCTTTTAGCCTGTCTAACCCTGTTTTTTCTATTTACAACTCACTTTTGTTCATAGTGACTAAAATTTAAATGTTTTATTTAATTATTTTCTCTATTGAAAATTAATTAAATTTTTCAATAAAAAACAGCATACTATAAAATGATAATTACAAAAAGAATATTATAAAATATATCTTAAATAACAATCCTTTTAAAAAGAGAAACCACTCGAAAGTAAAACACATTTTTAAATAAAAATTCTAGAAAAAACTATCAAAAAATTAAAAACAAATCACAAAAGAGTACAAAAAAGAACTTAAAATAAAGAGTTTATCGTCGACAAAATGCAAATAAAGTAAAAAGCAAAAAATGATTGATTTTTTCAAGAAGCATCTTTATTGGATTTCTTAAGGATTTTGAAAAAAAATCAGACCATTTTATCGAAATAAGGTACCAAAAAGCATCAAAAACAAGAAGTTGTCGGAATCATTCCGTAAATTTACCTGGATGTATGCAAATCCTGCGAATTTTGCCATGTTTCACATCTATAACCTGCCCTTCTGAGTAAGCACCCCTTGAACTAAATTGTCGGGAAAAAGCACGCAGATTAAGAAGAAATGCCGTCAATTAAGCGATGATGCCAGAATTTACTGTTTTTGAAAGAATCAAATTTTCGAAATCATACCGAATAAAAAATTAACCCTCAAAAAGCAGTATTTCCGTGCTAGAATTATTAAAAATCAGGATACGTGTTTCATAGGTCTTCATATTTTTGATGCCTCAAACTGCCCCAGATTTGATTAAAACAATAATATTTAAGCATAACTCAAATATTCTTATCAATTATGGTTTTTTTATTATAAATAATTTAAGCAAAAGCTAAAATGTTTATTCTAAAACTAAAAGTTAAAATTCCGAATAAATAAAGAGATAAAACCGAAACATATAAATAAAAGTTAAACTGCTACGTTTAATTAAAATCATTCAAACTAAATGCAAAAAAACGTGATTAAAATTTTAAAAAAAACTTAAAAAAATATTTTTTAAAGAGGTGTGAAAGATGATAGTTTTAAGAGAAAACGAACCGGGAATAAATGCTAATTCTGCAGAAATTGCAAAGGCAATAACGTCGAGGATTGGGCTGGAACCAAGAAAGAAAGGTTCAACTGAAGACATGCATAAACCTCTGCTAGAACTTTATGAAAGATCAAAAAAAGCCAACAGAGAAAAAAAACCTGAAGAAGCAATAATCACCGTCGAGGAAATGGCACTGCATGCAGGAATAACAAGACAAACAATGTATGATTATCTTAAGAGATGGCTTGATCTCAATTTGATTGTCAAAACAAGCTACATCAAAGACAGCAAAGTTGTTATTGGTTATAGGCTAAATGGACCAACACTAGAATCTGCTTTTGAGAAATCACAACAGAGAATAAGGAACAATTTAGAGACGACAATGAAGCTAATAAAAGAGCTTCAGAAGACCATAAAAAATGAGAAAATAAGCAAATCTGTTTCAAATAAAGAGATGACAAATATCCCTGAAGATGAAGCAGAAAATTTAACTGAAGAAACTAGCGAAACTGACGAATCTGCTGAAGAAAAAGAATAGTTTTTTCAAAACAACTGTTTGATGCTTGATTAGCCTAATTGAAGTTTGATAAAAATTATCCAGCAAAAAATAGATTAAATATAGTTCTTCTTTTTTTAAATACAAAATATCTTGCTTAAAACAGCTCTAGATGCAGTTTTCTTAAGTTAAACAAGTTACTAAACGATTCGGTAAAATCAATTAATTAGATTATTATGCCGACAGAAATTGGTAAATAACATAAGAACATTATTGTTATAATCCATTAAGTTCAAAACTACTATAGCAGCCTCGATAAAAGAGCCGCAATAGCTAATCCACTCATGAAAATAAAGAATATTAATTTTAGTCACTATATGAATCAATTGGATTTTAGTAATGAAAAGTGAGACTTAGTTTGGAAAAAATTAACAAAAAATCAAAAATCTGCTAAAAAACTGCAAAACAAAGCTGATTTTCTGATTCCTTCATGAAAACCAGAAAAAGAGTTCTATTCGGAATCTCGATTTGCCTTGCAAATCTCGGGTGGCATCGACTCAGGCCTCACTTCTTTTTCTGAAAAGCGGACATCTACCGTAGGAGCCATCCCAATGTCATTAAGTTAAGCATTTTATAAGCTCCTTTTTTGGTTTATGTAATACTTTTTTGTGGTGCGTTTTGGATTTCTCGGGTTTTTTCTGCGAGGTCTTATTGGTACAGGTTCTATGAGGAACAGTTTCACCAATTCCTCATATTTATTGTGTTCGTTATTTTTTAATACCCTTATTATGCGGTCTTTCATATATCCTAATGAAAGATTTTTGTTTATTTTATATTCATATTTTTTGCTTTGTTTTTCTAATTTTTTTTGAGCTTCTTGAAGTATAAGCATTTGAACATTAGATATCAGCATATTAGCATAAAAATCCTGTTTGATTGTTAGTGATGACAATCCTGTGAAATTTCCTATTTCGACATGGTTTTTTAGGTGATTAAGATGGGTTTCTTCACCCCATCTTTTAAAGTATAACTCTTTAAAGATTTGAGTCGGATATTTTTTTTCGTCGAGCAATGAAGTTGCTAAAACTTCAACTTCTCCATTGTCTAACTTCACTTTAACAACTCTGAATTTAAATGGGGTGTTTTTGCCATGAACTTTTCTGGATTTTTCTGGCAATTCATTAACTTCAATTATTTTTGAAAATTCTTCTGACACAAAAAATTCATCTATTTCTTTGCCAAATCCTTTTTGTATTCTGATTACAAAATCAACTTGCTTTTGTAAAAGCAAAAAGAATAACCACCTGGCTCCGTAACCCCTATCCATAATAACCAAATCATTAGATTTTAACTTGTCAAAATGGTTTACGGCTAAGTATAATTCGCTTGAATAATAACTATCAATGATGCTATCGATTATCATTTCATTTAGTGGATCATACATCACAGATATTCTAGTCATAGGTGTTCCTTTATCGTGCCCAAAACATTTCAGAATTTCATTAGATTTCGGAAGCTCAAGTGTACTGCTATCGATACAAACTAACCTAAATTGGTTCCATAATTTGATAGTGTTATCAGTATAAAACTTATTAATCAATAAATTGTTAAGGTCAATGAATGCTTCAGCGTTAAGGTTCATCCTAGCTTGAGAATAAGCGCTCTTAGTTATATTTTTATGTTGTGTGAAAGACAACATAAAATTTGTTAACTCAATTTGAAGTGTTTTCTTAACAGAGTTTAACATGAAATAAATAATTTCAGAAAAAGGCATTTTTCTGCTTCGAATAAAACAATTAGATTTCTTTCGGCTTAACGAAAGAAAATCTAAAGAAGATATTCTGTTACTTATCAAACTAAAAATCTGCTCGCAAGATTTACTCATAAAAAACACCTCTTATTACGCATATAATCTATTTATTTATTAAAGAATAGAAAAGTTTAAATATATAACTATTATTACGCATAATAAAATGTACATAAGAAACAAAAAAATTGGAAAAGGAAGTTATTACATACTAGAAGACAGAATAAAAGAAAACAAAAAATACATCACAAAAAACATAAGATACCTGGGAACAGCACAAAAATTACTAGGGGATCTAAAAGAGCTCGACCAACACAGACACAAAAAACCTTAACTTAACAGCATTGGGAGCCATCCCTCTGTCCGCTCATTATAGAATCCATAATTGGCCTTCGTAAATTGATGCCACCTATAATCCCGAATAGAACTAAAGTGAGAGTAACTCAGTAAGAAAACGCATTCAAAACAGATTGGTTAAGGACAACAATATTCTCCTTTGCCTGCAAATCCCTAAAAATAGGGTCTAAAGCAATGAAAAGCTCATCTTTTGAGTGTTTCTCAATAACAGCAATACCCTTGCTGACAATGCTCTTGATATACTTTTTGACCATATCTTGGGTTATACTCAATCTTCTGCAAACATCAGAATAAGTGATAAAATGATTTGAAGTATAAAGAACTAAAAACACTTCTTGCTCACGCAAAGTGAGAGTTATCTTCTCATAATGCTTGAATTCCGGACGATCGGACATGCCAGTAAACATCTGGATCTCATCCAAGCGTTCATTTATCTTATTCAACTTAGAATCAATTTCAGCCAGATAATCATGCAGAACATCAAGCTCTGAACTGTTTGCATTGATCGAATCAAGATGGTCCTCCAATTCGTCTCTAATGCCCTTTAAATCCGCATCTACCTGACCTTTCAACTCAACAACATGCTTCTTCCCGCTAAGAAATGAAGGAATAAAACTCCTTTTTTCATTCTTTTTTACAGATTCAGCAGTACCTTGTCTATCGCTTTTTTCTTCGATTAAAACCACCCTTTTCAAAACAATCTTTTTGGAATTCACAGACCTTTAAATAATTTTTGTTGTTACTGATTCAAATCAATTTAACAAACTGTCTTAAATAACGAAAGTTATAAATACTAGTTCTGCATTCTAATTTATGTATTATGTAGTCAATAAAAGAGGTGTCAAAATGCCGAAAAACAGAAGAAAATTAGATGTTTGCT
>JAUYGA010000038.1 GCA_030690755.1 Nanobdellota archaeon | reverse complement strand
TTAATATGAATCAGGCTTTATAGTTACTTTTCCTCAACAAGAGCTTCTATTCCCATTATGAAGTGGTTAAATCGATGAGGATTTATAAATCTGACGCAACATTTAACAGCTAATGCTGCATTGAAAAGCTCTCACTTTCGTTCGGGGTGCTATCGGCTCAGCGGTTCATTGCTTTTTATTATTGCAATTTTCTCTCTGGAACTCCGAAAATTGCTCGCAATATTTTTTTACTAGCTTCGCAAGTTGATAGCACCCTTCAACTTTTCAATGCCGCCACAGTTAAGTTAATTATTTAAACAGAAGAAAATTACATGAGCTTATGCTATACATTGTCTCAACACCAATCGGAAACCTTGGAGACATTACATTCAGGGCCCTTGAGATTCTAAAAGAAGTTGACCTAATTGCTGCAGAAGACACAAGAAGAACTGGAATCCTGTTAAAACACTATGAAATACATAAAAAGATGGTCTCATACAATGACCACAATAAAGACAGACGAGCACGTGAATTCATAGAGCTGCTGAAAGATGGAAAATCTATAGCTCTTGTTTCAGATGCAGGAACACCAGGAATATCTGATCCTGGGTTTCATATTGTTCGAGAGTGCATAAAAGAAAATCTTGCAGTCGCACCAATACCCGGAGCTTCTGCAGTACTATCTGCACTGACCTGCTCAGGCCTTCCAACTGACAGATTCACGTTCTATGGATTCTTGCCAAAAAAAGACGGACAGAAAAAGAAGATGCTCAATCTCGTGAAAGAAAGAAAAGAAACAGCTGTCTTTTACGAGTCACCCCACAGAATCAAAAAAACAATTCTGCTATTAAAGGAAACAATACCTGAAGATAATGTTGTCATCGCAAGAGAGCTGACAAAAAAGTTTGAGGAATTCATAAGAGGGACTGCATCTGAAGTATATGAAAAAACAAAAGATAGAGAATTAAAAGGCGAAATTGTGCTGATAATAAAATAAGAAGAGCAAAAACAAAATAAAGAGGCAAAATGGAATTTTCATTCACTGTAAAAGGCCATGAGAATATTTTAGGAACACATGATGCAACTCTCGAATTCACAAAAGACACTGAACTGACAAAAAGAGGCAACTGCATCATCGGCGTGGATGCTGACTTTGATAGCAGCTCAATTCAAGATTTCATAAAAACCAATAAAAAAAGGAAAATATTAGTTGAGATTAGTTCTGGAAAAGAACAAGACTCTTTTGTTTGTTTTATCAACAGCAGCTTCAAAAGCAACAGCCAGCTAGTCTTTAGGAAAAGCGACTTCATCTCTGAAAGAACTTTCGGAATAAATGCCGCAAAAAGCTCGCTGGAACTTGACAGGAAACTGATGGAATCAATAAAAGCAAGCGGCGCAGAAATAACATTAAAACCAATAAAACACAAATGCATCATCTTTGATTTTGACAACACACTTGAAGAGTTTGAGAACTCAAAAAGCAAAGGCGAATTGGCTGTTGCAAAAGAAATCTCAAAAAAATATGGACATGACGAAAAAGAAGTCAAAAAACTCCTTGAAAACGTCGACAATGAATTCACAACAAAAGGCCTTGAGAAGAAAGATATAACCCTGTATGATAGAATAAAATGGTATCATGAGTATGCAAAAAGAAACAAGATAGACATTCCTGAAAGCGAAATAAAAAAACTTGTAAAAATCTATTGGGAAACAATAAATAAAGAGATAACTGCAATAAGCGGCGCACATGAACTGTTAACTTCCCTAAAAAAAGCAGGATACATACTTGCAATGCTAACAGATTCTGACGGAGCAAAGAAGATAAAGACAGACAGAATCGAAAAATTGAGATTAGAAAAATACTTTGAGCTCATTGTAACAGGCGATGATACTCAGACAACAAAACCAGATGAGAAAAATCTGAAATATCTGCTTGACCAGTTGAACAAAAACCGCAAGGATGATGACCTGATAAAATTTGAAGAATGCATATCAATAGGAGACAAACCGCCAGCTGACCTCATGCCCTGTAAACCTTTAGGCATAACAACAATCTGGTTCAAGTACGGAAGATGGAAAACAATCATAACAGAAAAACCGCAATATGTTGATTTTGAGGCAAAAAAACTTGCTGAAGCAGGCAGAATAATAGAACAACTGTAGTAAAAAACAGCCGAGCGCCAAAAAAAGAAAATGAAACAAAAACAATTGAGCAAATCAGACATAAAGGAAATAAATGAGCAATCAAAAAAATTTGGAATAGAGATAGACAAAAAAGACAAAGCCGTTCTTGTCGAAGCTGAGACAAGGATAATCTTAGTAAATGAAGTTCCGACAATGTTTTATTATGATGAGAGGATTGTTCCAATAATAAGAGCGATAAAAAACACTTCAGACTTTCCAAATAAAGCTGTTGTTGATATGCCTGCTGTGAAATTCATGGTCAGCGGAGCGGATGTCATGAGGCCAGGCATAAAAGAGATGACAGAATTCAAGAAAGATGACTTGGTGCTAATAGTTGACCAAAACAACAAAAAGCCATTATGCATTGGAATTGCACTCTATGACAGCTCTGAAATTGGCAGGATGGAAAAAGGCAGAGTTATAAAAAACATCCATTATGTCGGCGACAGGATATGGAACTTCAGCTTATGAAAATAAAAACACAATAGATAATCACTAATAAGTAGTGTATTTTACGAAAAATTTATATATTCCTGCCGTTTATTTTCCTTAAAAAAATGATCAACATGGAACAAGAACAATTTTATTCAAGGCTGGACTCAGTTGTGGACGCAAATACGGGTGAGTTCAAGCTCAATGCAATCGGTGTTTTGGAGACTCTTCGCTCAGTTATTTCCGGCGAACAGACAGGGCTCGAAAATCTTAAAGAGTCTGTAATCCGAGAATTTTCAGATCTTTCAGAAAACGAATTTAAAGGAAATCTGTTTGCTTATCTTGATGAAACATCTCTTGATTGCATAAAATACAGCACACTCACGCAAAATGATTCCTTTCAAGACCTTTGGCCGGTTGTAAAAGAAGCGAGAGTTTACAGCAGATTCAGCGCGTTTTTTGATGAAACTATTATCGAATACAACAAGGACATGAATGAAAATCCTACGCCTGAACAGAAAAAAGTTCTTGACGATTATGTGCAGATAACAGGAGACCAGAATGCTCATCTTGCTGTTAATTTCTACGATGTCATGTGCACTCTTGATGCTTTGCGTGAAAATATGGAAGGAAGAACTTATGTCGGATGCCTGAATAAACAGCTTCTTGGAGATTTAAAAGTTGCAACCGCAATAGCTTCAGCAGGTATGATGAGCGGACTTGACTTGCCTCCTAAAGAAGAAGAAACGCTTTTGCTCAAATTTGTTTCACTATACAAAAAAGAAGTGAAAGCAAGATGCGATTCAACCATAGAATCACTGAAGTCAAACAATCCTGAAGCAGATGACAATCCTGGAGGTTATGTTTGGGTTAGCGGTCAATCACCATAACCAAGATGTTGAAAAATAAATTTCCTGAAATAAAGGACTGCATCTTTCAACTACTCAGCTAGCCACGTCCAGATTTATGAAAAAGTTTAAATAATTCAGTTGCACAATACTTCTGCAATGAAAAAGAAAAAGAGCAATATAAGCAGATTAAAGTTAAAGGTGGTTTTCTTGGTTCCCCTATCTGTGCTTGCCACAGGACTATTCCTTTTCCTGCCTGCAGGCTCACTCAGCTATTGGAATGCCTGGCTGCTCATGGCTGCCCTATTCATACCATACATTTTTGCAATAATCTACTTCCTAAAAAAAGACCCAAAACTCCTCGAAAGGAGAATGAGGTTCAAGGAAAAAGAAGCTCAGCAGAAGATCATTGTCAAACTGGCATCCTTTTTCGTCCTGATTGGTTTTCTAATTCCGGGGTTTGATTACCGCTATGGCTGGTCCGACATACCAAAAAATCTTGCGCTTTTTTCAGCAGCAATTGTCTTTTTAGGATACCTAATCATATTTTTTGTATTCAATGAAAACAGCTACGCTGCAAGAACAATCAGAGTCGAAAAAAGCCAGAAAGTAATCACAACAGGACCGTACTCGATAGTAAGGCATCCTATGTATGTCGGCGTAATTCTGATGTACCTTTTTATCCCGCTGACGCTAGGCTCATATTATGCGCTCATCTTTTTTGTCCCGCCAGTCATATTGATAATCTTCAGAATACTAAATGAAGAGAAAGTACTGCTGAAGGGCCTGAAAGGCTACAAAGCATACACTAAAAAAGTAAAATATAGGTTGATACCTGGAATATGGTAATATTGAAAGCCTATCAGCAAAGCACAATGAGTACAGCACAATGATTAAAGCAATAATCTTTGATTATGGCGGTGTTTTATCTGCCGAGGCAAGCCTTCAGTCTTTTGGTGCTTATTATGCTCCGAAATTCGGAAAAAACCCTGAAGAGTTCAGCAAATTAATTATCGAGAACTGGAGACTTGCAAGAGTCAGCGACATCAGCTCAAAACTTTTTTGGAAAAATCTGGCTGAGTTCATAGGAATTGCCCCAGATGTATTACGTAAAGATTTTCTCGCATTTTTCGGATTCAGAGAAGAAGTTTTTGAACTTGTGAAAGAGCTCAAAAAGAAAAAATACAAACTAGGCCTATTATCAAATCAGATAGAAGACTGGCTTGAAGAGGTAATTGAAAACCGCAAATTCAACAAGACATTCGACGTTATTGTTACTTCATACAAAAGCAGAATCGCCAAACCAGATGTTTCCATATTTGAAGAGATAGTAGAAAAACTGAAAGTGAAACCTGCAGAATGCATATATATCGATGACCTGAAAAGAAATATTCCTCCGGCAAAACAGCTTGGAATGAAAACCATACTGTTCACTGACCTTAAACAGCTGAAAAAAGAACTGGCAGCCTTCTCGGTAAAAATAGATTAAGGATTAAGTAAAACTAAGCTCCTGTTTTTTTCATATTTTGCAACACTAAACCGCAAATTCTATAAATCGAAATTAATTACCCCTCATCATGACACTAAAAAACATACAGGAAGATGTTGACAAATGGACAGGCCAGTTCAAACCGCAGTATTGGACACCTCATGAAATATTGGCAAGACTAACTGAAGAAAACGGCGAACTAGCCCGAGAAGTGAATCATCTCTTTGGAACAAAAAAGAAAAAATCAAGCGAACAAGAAAGCAGCATGGGCCAAGAGCTGAGCGACATCATCTTTACAGTCGTTTGCATGGCAAATTCTCAGGGAATTGATTTACAGAAAGAATGGGAACAGATGATGAATGAAAAACAGTATGGCCGCGATAAGAACAGGTTTGATAAGAAATGATTTTTGCACAGAAAATAAACTATCCAAGGGCGCATCAAAACAAAATCTTATCAAAAGGATTAAATAGCAATAAACCACTAATTTCATAAAACAAAAACAGGTGAATTATAGACTGGTGAACTGGAATACTCATCATTCTTGGACTGATACTGTTTGAAGTCATAACTAGTGTTGACCATGCAATAATCAATGCAGATGTTCTGAGAACTATGCAACCCAGATATAGAAAATGGTTCTTGATCTGGGGAATATTAATCGGTGTTTTTCTCATCAGAGGACTGCTTCCTTGGATGATTGTGTGGGCATCAACTCCTACACTAGGCGCATGGGGAGCGTTAGTTGCGAGCTTTAATTCAGATTCAGGAGCAATCCAAGCAATAGAGAGCTCTGCGCCAATATTATTGATTGGAGGAGGAACATATCTGCTGTTCTTATTCCTGCACTGGTATTTTGTAGAGCCAAAAAAATATGGACTGATAGGTGAAAGAGTTGTACAAAGATTCAGCATATGGTTTTTTGCTGTGGCATCAGTTGCACTAACAGCAATAGTATGGTTTGCATTGCATAAACAGGTCATGATGGCCTTTGGCGCAGTCATCGGAAGCACGGCTTTTTTCATAACCCATGGCTTTAAATCAAATGCAGAACAGCAGGAAGAGAAACTGAAAAAGAAAGGAGCATCTGACTTAAGCAAAGTCTTCTATCTGGAAGTAATTGACTCGACATTCTCTATTGATTCTGTCTTAGGAGCTTTTGCATTCACATTCTCGATACCGCTCATCCTCATCGGAAATGGAATCGGCGCCCTGATTGTAAGACAGCTGACAATAAAGGGAACTGCCCAGATAAGAAAATATCGGTATATCAAGAATGGAGCAATGTATTCCATCTTCTTTTTAGGAGGAATAATGATACTCGAAAGCTTTGGTATGCATTTCCCTGGATGGGTCTCTCCAAGCATCACATTCCTAGTTGTAGGATATTTTTTCCTTAAATCAAAAAGAGCAGCAAGCGCGGCGGCGTAAATAATATGGTTCTTCGAATGTTAATCGAGGATTGAGTTTTAATGAGGGTTTTATAAGATTAGTGCGAGGTAGCTTATTTTTTCTTTAGCGCCTGCTTTTTGTGCAGGAGTTAGTCCATGGATTCGTTGATTTGGTCTGAAGAAGTTGT
>JAUYGA010000037.1 GCA_030690755.1 Nanobdellota archaeon | reverse complement strand
GTTTTTTAGTGTCTTTATTGATAACCACGCCATAATAGAAAAAATTATAAGGAAGAACAGCTTTAAGAAATGCCTCGCGCACTCTATCAGAATTACGCTTAAAATGAAACTCTTCATTTGGTGGCCAGCCAATCTCTTTTTTTAAAAGTTGGATTCTTTGATCACAGGCCAAAGCTTCATCATTATCTTCAAAAACAACCAAACCAATAGTAAAATATCGGCTTGAACCCTGCTCTATTTTTAATCCTGGATCACCAGATTCATCTATAAATACCAACATATAATTTATATATTAACCTCAATCACTTTAGTCGTATCGTTACCAAAAATATCGATAACCTTTATGGCAATCTTCATTTTACCAGCAGGAACTTCTTTAAAAGCGGAAGTAAATTCTAATTTTCTATCTTTTTTTGTTCTAAATGACTGCCATTCATTTTCAAAAATGTAGCTTCCAGTCCACTCTTCTTTTTCTTCGCCAGTTTTTTCATCAACCAAACGTATAATTTCTTTTTTGCTTTCAAAATTAAAATCTACTGACCAATAATCAATCCAATCAGCCCACTTATTAGTCAAAACTTCTTTAGAAATTATGTCAGTTTTTTTATCTTTAGAGATTTTAATCAGCTGACCATTTTCAAGAATAACTTTACTGCCACCTGATTGTAGCTTTTCCTCTACCTCACTGCTATTATCTTGATTATAAAAAACTGAAAAATCAGTCAGCTCAATGGCTACTTCTTTAACTTTTCCTCGCCCACGAATAATTGGCTTGACTTCAATATAAGCAACATCATAAAATTTTACTTGTCCTTTTTCTACTGCTTTCTTATCAAAAACTTCTCTAGGTATTACCTTAAATTGAATATCTATACCGTGTTTTTTACCTTCAGAAAAATCAATGCCCATTTCATAGTCAAAACCCAAGATATCAACCTTGGTAAAGCCACCTTTTTTACACCATTCAATAGCATATTCAACTGTGCTAGAGGTAACTGGTAAATCAATTGGCCCGACAATCACTAAACGATCACGCTTCTTACCCTGAAAACCTGGTATAGAGTCAACCGGCTCAGCTTTATAGGCAGACAAGATTAATTTTATAAACTCATTATCTTTTCTCTGTTTAACTTGACGTTTTTCTTCTTCGCGTAAATTTTCATTATCACTTATAAATTTGGCTCTTTCATATTTACCGATATTAAGTATTTCAAAAGCGCGAAAATCTTTACTATTTTTTTTAAGCTCCCTCTGAACTCCAATCATTCTTTTACGGGTAGTATGAATAGAAAATTTACCCAAGTCAGTACCAATCCATTTTCTACCTAATTTCTCAGCAACAGCCAGAGTTGTACCAGAACCGCAGAAAAAATCGGCGACGAGGTCGCCTTCATTAGAAGATGCTTTAATAATTCTCTCAAGTAATTTTTCTGGTTTTTGAGTTGGATAACCAATAAATTCTTTACTGCTACTTTTAGTAGTTGAACTTTGACCTATTTCCCAAACATCATCCGCTTTTTTTTCGGTAAATTCTTGATATATCAAATTTCCTTTTTCATCCCTTGCAGAAACTAATTTTCCTAATTCACTAGACCAAATTCTTTTATCTCTTTTAACTGCGGCACCAAGTGGAATCATAACCTTACTAAAAATATAATTTTTGCTTTTCGAGTACCATAAAATTGTATTATGATTTATTGCAAAACCCTTCACATTCCCTTGAAAATTATCTGCATAATGCCAAATAATCTCATTCACAAAGTTGTCATTTCCAAATATTTCATCACAAATTAATCTAACATACGATACTACTCTCCAGTCTATATGAATAAAGATACTTCCATTATTTGCTAAAAGTCCGTGCATAAGCTTCAATCTTTCATAGACCATGGCTATGAAGCTATCAGCGCCCTTGCCCCATGTATCCCTATAAGCTATTTCTTCAATCACTGATGGTTTTTTAGTAAAACTTTCCTCACCAATTTCAATATTCATTGAAAAATCAGCCCCAACATCAAACGGGGGATCGATATATATTAGTTTTAGACCACCCTCAGCTTCAATTTGTTTACGTAATGGTCCGTTTTTGAGTGATGATAAAATCAACTTATTATCACCCCAAATAAGCTTATTGGTCCAACCCTTAATCTGCCTACCGGAAGTATCAAATAAAGAACTTTGTAGGTTTATTTTTGATTCACTCCTTGGCTCATCAATGTGTTCAATAGCCTGAAAAGGTAATACAGTATTTTCTACTTCATCGGTTTTTCCATTCCATAATAATTCCACTTCTCGCTCAGCATCAAAAAGTAAAAAACGATATTTCTCTGGCAAGGGTTTACCAGAATCCAAATACTTGATAATATCACGCTTTTCGTTATCGGTGAGATTTAGTTTATTTTTCATATTTTTATTACTCTTTTATCAATTTATCTATATTCTTTTTATAATTATCTAAGATTTTATTTCCTTCAATCGATTATTAATCGCATCTCGGATAATAAGAAGATTTTTTGCATCATTTTCGTCAACACTTTCTAAAAAATCATCAAAATTCTCAAAAATAATATCTTGTAAATTATCCGTAATATACACTTCAATATCTGGGGGCAAATATTTCCACTCTGATGAACCAAAATCCCAATAAATATCATTAAATGAATAACTATATGGCTTTTCTAATTTGCTCAATATTGCCTTTACAATATTCATCGGCAAACCTGAATCAAAAAATAAACTTTTCAAAAATTTTAGTTCTTCTATTTCAAATCCCTCATGCTCATCTTTTTCTTCAGGATTAAATGTCAACAAATGTTCCTTAAATAATAAAATAGCTTGATTTAGACTACAACCACTTTCATTAATTTTATATTTAAACAATCCCCCTTGTAAGTTTGGTCGCGATATAATCTTTTTATCATGCTTATCTCTTTCCTTAAACAAATCAAAAAAAGTAGGTCGATGATAATTTGGTGATGATGGCGTATCAGGATGCACTGCTTGAGGCATAGGTGGTAGGCCAAAAACTTTTCTTACTTCATCTACCACTTCCGAGGGCATAATATTAGCGGTCACTAAATATTTTATCGCCCCCAACTGCATACCCCTGTCTATATCTTCCTGCTGACCAATATTGGTCAAAAGAATTACCGGAATATCCTTGGTGCGACTATCCGCTTTCACAAGTTTCAAAAAAGTAAAACCGTCCATTTTGGGATGAATAATATCAGTAATAATTACATCTGGTTTTTCTTCAAGCACCAGCTCAATTGGATCGCCCTTAACTAGAGGGTGTTCATAAGCAACATATTCAAAGCCAGCTTGTTTGAATTTAACTTCATACATATTACGCAACATTTCTTCATCGTCAAAATGTAGAATTTTCTTCATATTTTTATATTTTCCGTTAGCTCATTTATAATTTTCATGCATTTTATCTAAAGTGATTGACATTGTAGATAACTTATGCTATATTCTATCTGAAGCGTGTCCCAGGAGTGGGTGCCCGCTTTTTTTATTGGCTAAAATTAGTATATTTTCTTTAATAAGCTCTTTTTAACTATCTTTTGTAACTCTTTATTTTTACCTGTAAAATAATCTTTAATAGCGCCGGAAATTAAATCTGACATTTGCATAGCATTTACATATTCAGAATTTACATGAGTAACATGACTGATTTTTTTGATTGTTTTTGTATTAATGCCATTCATCAAGTAATCATTACAATTATCAAATTTGCCCCCCAATAAACGACGATCTGCTCTGTCAATAATAATTTCTGTATTTGTAAAACTACTGAACTTGATAGATAATTTAGCTAACTTGAATAAATTATATTCATCAAATACATTATGTAACCTTTTATCACCAGAAACAGCAAATTTACCTTTGTAGGTAG
>JAUYGA010000036.1 GCA_030690755.1 Nanobdellota archaeon | reverse complement strand
TCTTTTCCTTTTTCAATTTTTATGCATGATGTTGATGTGAATATCATTGTTACCTCATTCTCACTACATTCAAGAGAGTTTGTTCAATAGGCTGCATTGAAACCTCACTAACGTTCGACCACTTAGGGTTTCACCCTAAAGGTGCTCAGAGACATAGTCTCTGGCATCGCGTTCGCTGCGCTTAGCGATACCCGCACTAGTGTGGAACATTCTTCGAAGTCCCACTCCGTTCTGAATTTGAGAAAATCCAGCCATGGCGCCGACGCGACAGGGGATGCTCCATCCGGGATGTCGCGTAGGACATTTTCCGCAGAAAATGGCCGTCGGCCGCCCTGACTGGCTGGATTTTCGACAAATATTATTTTATTTTTTGTGCCTTATGCCAATGGGACTTTTCAATGCAGCCGTTCAAGAGATACATTTAAATAACTTGCTTTTTAATTTTTGGTTTATGTTGAATATAATTGCAGGACTTCCTGGAACTGGAAAATCAACTATTGCAAAACATTTGCAGAAGAAGATTTCAGGATCCATTATCTTGTCAAGGGATGATTTGATGGAAAAATTGTTTAAGCCTGCTATTTATGGTTCTAAGGAACAGAAAGATAAAACTTTTGAGAAAATGCTAAGCCTCGCAGACAGCTATATTAAGGAAGGCAAGAATGTTATTTTAGAGATGCCATTCAGTCATCAAACAGAGATTCTTGTTGCAAAGCATGTTGCATTTGTAAATAAAGAAAAGTTTAATATTTTGCTTTGCAGTTGTTCTGATGAAACCTCTCTTAAACGCATAACTCTTCAGAAAAAGACGCATAAAGCAGGTGATCGTGACAAAAAGCTTTATTTTGATGTCAAATCAAGATTTGATTCAATAAAAGAGAAGCATAAAATAATCAATACTGATTTGCCCTTGCCTGAATGTATTAATGAATGTTTATCATATCTGAAGAGATAATTGAAAAGTCATTTATTAAAAAACCAATTGATTTATGAGTTGTTGTTGAATATGGAAATTAAAAAACAAGTTAATAAAAAGAAAGTTGTTCTGGTATTCGGAACATTTGATTTATTGCATTTGGGTCATGTTGATTTATTTAAACAGGCTAGAAAATACGGTGATTATCTTGTTGCAGTTGTCGCAAGAGACAAGACTGTTTTGCAGGTCAAAAAAATCAAGCCAATTCATTCTGAAAAAATTCGCTTAAAGACAGTTAGCAAGCAGGTAGACAAAGCGGTTCTTGGAAATATCGACGACAAATATGCAGTTATTCTAAAAATAAATCCTGATGTCATCTGTTTAGGTTATGATCAAACTAGTTTTACAGGTAATCTTAGAAAGATTTTATCTGAGCGAGGTATCAGTCCACTTATTGTCAGGCTCAAACCTCATAAAGAAGAGATTTACAAGTCAAGCATAATGAGGAAGAAAATAAAATGAGTTTGAGAGGAAGGTTTCAGTTTGGTTTGAAGTCTAAGGGGTGATTATATAAGTGATTGCTAACTTTTATTTTTCTCTCGTATGATTTGACGCGCAGAGAATGATTCGGATAAGTTGTCATATATGGTCATATTTACCACTGACTGATGAAGTATATTTTATTAGATACCACCGAAAAGTTTAAATACAATATGTATATTATTGAATAACAACATTTGTTGAGCGCATTTAAGTGTAATTAATCATGCGGTATGATGTTAATGCGGTTTAATATAACAAAAAAAGAGACAATTAAATTAACCATTAAGAGGATGGGGTGAATTAGATGAATAAAATAAAAAGTGTGATAGGTGTTTTGGCGATATTGGTTTCTGTTATTTTTATTGCAGGATGCACTCCTGACAAGACTGATCCTAGCGGAGATTTTTGCATACCTGATGTTAATGGCGTTTGTCAGCCAGTAGGCGCAAATGTTAAGGATACTGCTACAAGCACAGATCTTAAAGACACAAAACCAATTTCTGAGGATACTGCCCCTGCAAGTGTTGAAGGAAAGACCGCAGAAAACATCCCAAGATTGATATATAATGTTTCTCAGCTTATTGATCTTAAATCAAGATTGAAAGTAAAAGATGATGATAATAATATTTTGACATATTCCTTTACTGCTCCTTTTGATAAGGAAGGTACATGGCAGACAACTGAGGCAGATGCAGGTGAATATCTTGTGACCATAACTGTTTCAGACGGTGTTAGTCAAGTTTCTAAGAAAGTTCTTGTTGTTTTAGCTACAAGAAACAGAGCCCCTGCTATAGGCAAGATGGCTGACGTTATTGTAAGTGAAGGAGAAAAAGTCAGTCTTAATCCTAATGCAGTAGATCCAGACGGAGATGCATTGAAAATGACTTACTCTGGTTGGATGACTAGTCAAGAATATCAGACAAAATTCGGAGATGCTGGAGATTATCTAGTTACAGTAACTGCAAATGATGGCAATCAGAAAGCTGTTCAGGTTGTTAAGGTTAGTGTAAGAAAAGCAAACAGAGCGCCTGTACTTGACACATTCAGTGATGTTAATGTTCAGGAAGGCGATAAAGTGACAATTGTTCCAAAGGCATATGATTCTGACGGTGATAAAGTTACAGTAAGCTTCTCAGCTCCTTTTAATGACCAAGGTGTTTGGCAGACTAAAGAAGGAGACCAAGGCGCTTATAGGATTAATGTTACAGCAGCAGATGGAAATAAAGCTGTGACACAAACATTTTCACTTGTTGTCAAAGGAAAGAACAAACCTCCTGTTTTTGCTTCAATAAATGATCAAACAGTTAATGAAAATCAACCTTTATTACCATTTACTGTTTCAGCAACTGATTCAGAGAATGATGTTGTGACTATAACTGCAAAAGACCTGCCTTTAGGAGCTACATTTGATAGCAGAACCAGAGAATTCAAGTGGACTCCTGGTTATGATTCAGTAACTGCTATTGAAGGTAAAAAGATGTTCACAGCAACATTTGAAGCTAGTGATGGTACAAATAAGGTAAGTTATAGTGTTACCATCTATGTGAATAATCAGAACAGACCACCTTCTTTGGACATACAATAAATACGCCAAGTAGGTTTTTTTGTTTTTTTTATTTCTTTTTTATTCTTTTCATTTTTTAATGATTTTATACTAAAGTTGAGGAAAATATTTTAAACTCATCTGACTAACTTATTTTGATGACTAAACCAAATAAATATTCAGAGATAGTTGCCTTGTTAAGGAAAAAGTATGGGATTTCCTTTTTTGAGCGGGGAGAAGACCCTTTTTATGTGCTGATTTCGACTGTTTTAAGTCAGCGAGCGAATGATAAGACAACTTACAGGATTTCACCAATCTTATTCGGGCAGTTTTCAACTCCAAAGCAGTTTGTTGCTGCAAAAACAAGCGCTATTGAAAAGATAATAAAGCCAATTGGTTTTTATAAGACAAAAGCAAAGCGAATCAAGGAAATATCAAAAATTATCGTCGATAAATTTGATGGGAAGGTTCCAGAAAATCTTGAAAGCTTGATGTCTCTTCCAGGGGTTGGGAGGAAAACTGCTAATTGTGTTTTGGTCTATGCTTTTCATAAGCCGGCTATTCCAGTTGATGTTCATGTTCATCGCATCTCTAACAGAATTGGTTTAGTAAAAACAGATAAGCCAGAACAGACAGAACAGGAATTGATGAAGATTTTTAAGAAAAAAGAGTGGATTATTATTAATGAGCTTCTTGTGAAGCACGGCCAGCAGACCTGCAAACCTGTTAAACCGCTTTGTTTAGAAATTCCAAGCTCGTGTCCTTTGGTAAAGATGTGTGATTATTTTAAGAATAATGCAAATTAACCCTTTTCAAAATGAAAGAATTCATCGAAACAACTACAAAAAGCATATTGAACAAGTATAAAGAAGTTGATTCTTGGTTCCAATGCAGGTATTCATTCAATCCTTACCGCGGCTGCCAACATGGCTGCAGCTATTGCGATGGTCGTTCTAAAAAGTATTGGCCCAAAGGAGGCAATGAGACTTTTGATTCAAAAATTGAGATAAAGATAAATGCTGCAGAGCTTCTTGCAAAGAAATTGCCGACGATAAAGGAAAAAGAGGTCATTTGTGTCGGCGGCGGTGTCACAGATGTCTATCAGCCGGCTGAACATAAGTATGGAATCACAAGAAAATGTCTTCAGGTAATCCTTAATAAGGGTTTTCCCTGCCATATCTTGACAAAATCAGATCTTGTTTTACGTGACCTAGATCTTCTTAAGAAATTGTCTGCAAAGAATTTCTGCGCTGTTACGTTTTCTTTTTCAACAACAGATGATAAGTTGTCTAATGTTTTGGAGCATGGCGCGACCCGTCCGTCTAGAAGGCTTGCTGCGATGAATGAGCTTAACAAGCAAGGTATCATCACTGGCGCTTGTCTTATGCCGGTTGTTCCTTTTATCACTGATTCTGATGAGCTTCTTGATAAGTCAATTTTGGATTTGAGCAATAATGGCGCAAATTATGTTATGCATTCTCCAATGACTCTTTGCGATGATCAGGAGAAGTTTTTTATGGAATTTTTGGCAGAGAATTTTTCTGAAAATCTTCAGGATCTTAAGGAGAAATATAAATATCTTTACCGTTATGGCTATTCTCCTGATAAGGATTATACAAAAAGGCTTGGCGAGAGAGTAAGAGCGCTATTGCGCAATCATGGCATGAGAGAAAAAATGCCAAAGTTTAGGCCCAAAACGCAGGATGAGATGCAGATGAGTTTGGTTTAGTTCTTTTTTATTGACTCTTTTTTTTGAAGGCATTGAAAAGTTAAAGGGTGCTATCAATCTGCGAAGCTAATTAAAGTTTACAGCGAGCAATTTTCGGAGTTCCAGAGAGAAAATTGCAATAAAAAAACAAAAGAACAAGCTGAGCCGATAGCACCCCGAACGAGAGTGAGAGCTTTTCAATGCCTTTGTATGGTCAGAAATAGGTAAATTAAATAACTTAAATCTTTTCTAAACTAACAGAAAACTTTTCTTCTTTTATTTTGAATTCGTTGCTTGCCTGTTTTTCGTGTTTTATTTCTTTAGAAAATGTGATTTCTTTTGCTCCGACTTTTTCAGCTATCTGGGTTTTCCAGACTGTAATGTTTTTCTTCATTTTTTCAGAGCAGCTTATTGCAAGGGTTATCTCGTCTGTTTTTTTCATGCCTGCTTGTTTTCTTAAGTCTTGTATTCTTCTCATGAGTTCGCGGGCGT
>JAUYGA010000079.1 GCA_030690755.1 Nanobdellota archaeon | reverse complement strand
CCAATTTCGGAATTATACATTTTATTTTCAATATAGAAACATATATAAACAAATTTTCATAACTAAACTTTATGACTGAAGAAAACAATGCAGCAGCAAAAAGAAAAGGCCGTCCCGTCAAATCGCAGATAAGGACAAATATTGTTGAAATTCTTTTTTTTGGAAAAAAGATGTATGGCTATGATGTTTACAAGACATATGTTTCAATATTCCCAAGAGTCACAATGCGCGCTGTTTATTACAATTTACGAAAGGGCCTGAATCTTGGAGAGTTTGAGATAGAATCAATAAAGATGGAGAAAGGCGATTATTCCTGGGGAGGTCAGGCAGAGAAAACATATTACAAATTAGGTTTAATTTCTAGGCCTGCAGGAGATAAGCGCGTTCAGGAATATTTTGAAAGCAGAGTTGAGAATAAGATTGAAGACAAGAAATAATTTTCGGTAAGTTCGTTTTTCTTATGAATAAAAAGCTTTTATTCTGATCTTTTTCTGGTTGAATCCGCAAAGTTCACGGAAACTAGAGAATTCTTCCGAATTTTTATGGGTAAAGCATATTAATAATGAAATCTAGATAAGTTCATGGAAAATAGAAAAGAAAAGTTTAAATATTCTGATATCAATAAGGATATCTATGATGATATTTTTAAAGTAAAATACAAAGGGATGATGGTTGATCTTTCCCTTCATGCAGTCAGAGAGATGGGTTCGCTGGGAATAAAATTAAGCGATGTAAAAAATATCCTTGAGACCGGCTTCAACTGCGAGAGAAGCAGGAGAAAAGAAGGAACAGAAGAAAAGTGCATAATAAGGGGGAACAAAATCATCAAAGTCGTTGCTGTAAGAAACTGCAACATATACAATAATGAAGAAGTCTGGCTGATAATTCATGTCGGACGGTTTAGTTTTAAGAAGAGAAGGTAAAAATGGAAAGATGGACTGAAAAAAGAAATTGCTATAACTGCGACGGCACCATGCATAGGTGTAAGAATAAAATTTTCGGTTTTGAGGCAAGGGGATGGAAATGCCCGAAGTGCGGCGAGGGAATTATGCTAGGTGAAGATGCCCAGAAAGCATTTGTTTTTAATCAGCTAAAAGAAGGGATTCCGGTAAAAATAGGAAAACTAGGAAACAGTTATATAATCAGGATACCTAAAAGAGTTTATGATGCTTTTGGTATGAAAAATAAAGAAGTAAGCATTTTCTTTCAGATAAAAAAAGACGGCAGCAAGGTAATGACGCTAGAATTCTAAAAATATATAAACAAAGACCATTTATTTTCAGTCATGGCAAAAGAAAACACTGCAAGCATAACAATTATCATTCTAGAGCCAGAGCACTCCAGCAATGTTGGAGCATTCTGCCGCGTTATGAAAAACTTTGATTTCACAGAGTTAGTCATAATAAATGCCAAATGCGAAAAGGATCTTGATGCAGTAAAGCGGGCAAAGCATGCGATTGATGTTTTGAAAAAAGCAAAATTTGTCAAAAAAACATTCAAAGATGCAATAAAGGGTTTTGATCTTGTTGTTGGAACAACTGCAAAGCTTGGCAGCGATTACAATATTCCTAGAAGCCCGATAAATGCCGAGCAGCTTGCTGAAAAACTTAAAGACGTTTCTGGAAAAATTGCATTAGTATTTGGCAGAGAAGGTGAAGGTTTGCATAATGATGAAATTGAGTTATGCGATTTTGTTGTGACAATATCAACGTCAAAGACTTATCCTACAATGAATCTTAGTCATGCAGCTGCGGTTATCTTTTATGAAATCTTTAAGACGACAAAAAAGCCAAAAGTCGCAAGCCATATTGCTCTTGCGAATGAGCAGGAAAAAAAGATACTTTTTGGTCTGGTAAATGATGTTCTAGAAAAGATGGACTTTTCAACAGAAGAAAAACGCACCACTCAAAAACAGCTATGGCAAAAAGTCATTGGAAAATCATTATTAACAAAGAGAGAAATGTCAACAATGTGCGGTTTTATCAGGAAGATAAGGTAGGGTATGATCTAAATATCTTGTTGTTCTTTTGCTATAAACTTAAGATGGACTTACATGGGGTGTTTCATCTTTAACAACTCTAGGACATTTTCCGCGTAAACAACTGCGAGTTACATTATAACTTCCTTCTCTAGCGTAGAAATTAGCGTTATTAGTGAGATCCTCGAGGTAGCTCATGAATGCAATCGGTCCATCTTTTGTTATTTCTTTTACCTTTTCTGGAAATAAGGTAATGATTTCTGTGATACCCATTCCCTTTTCGCATACCATCTTCATAACTCGGGTATAATTGCTTGTCAGCTGACATTTTTCGTCGTTGTAAACAGCCATGCTTCCATGAACTCTTTCTGCAATCGCTCGTCTTGCAGGATTAGTTTGTTCTGGTCGTGATGGGTCAATGCAAAAATGTCCGGTGATATTTCCGTGATCTGCTTTTAATTCAAGTTCAGAAAGAACAATTCTTAAAGTGGAAGGTGCATTAATCATTGCTTGATATTCTTGAAGGTCAGGTCTAAAATATCCAGTTTCTTTTTGTTGTCTTGCTGCCAATTCAAGATTATTAAGAACGAGGTTATATGGCAATCTTGAAATATAGAGAACTGCGCCAGTTTTTTCCTCGAAATTATATGCAATGCCATCAGCAACTAACACTCCAGTAGGCCATACTAGATTATCAAGTCGCATTTTTTGGGTTTCATCAGAATGCGGAATTGTGTTGAGATCTAATTGTCTTGCGCAGTCTATTAACGTCCCTCTTACTATTTTGAATTTTTTTTCTGGTGCCATTTTCTATATGTAATATATCGAAGTTTAAATATTTTGCTACTTTACAATGGATATTTTTTATTGAACTGGTGGTCAAACTGTCTTAAATAACGAAAGTTATAAATACTAGTTCTGCATTCTAATTTATGTATTATGTAGTCAATAAAAGAGGTGTCAAAATGCCGAAAAACAGAAGAAAATTAGATGTTTGCTGCCAAAATC
>JAUYGA010000065.1 GCA_030690755.1 Nanobdellota archaeon | reverse complement strand
TGTTTTTGCCTTTGTGATACAACAGGTGATTTTTTCCCAGATGAAATCGCAAAACTGACTGAAATTTTCAGAAAGCATCTAGACGCAGCAGGATTCAAAGGAGAACTAGGGTTTCACGGCCATAATGATTTTGATAGTGTCATTGCAAACTCAATAGCCGTCGCTCCTTACGTTGACCACATACAAGGAACTTTTGGAGAAGGCGAGAGAGTTGGAAATGCAAATCTTGCAATTGTAATTCCCTTGCTCGTTGATAGATTAAATTATTTTGTGAATGTTAAACATCCTGAGAAGACAAGACAGACTGTTCTCGATGCATACAAAATCCTCGGTTTGGTATTTGATGAGAAAACACCGATAATTGGAAAATATGCTGCGACAAACAAGGCAGGAATGCATACAGACGGCCACAGGAAGGGCGCAAAATACATTGTTTTTGATACTGCAAAATGGGGAAATCCTGAAGAGAAATATCATCTTTCAGACCAGATGGGCACTGGAGACGTTGTCGAATTCCTGAAAGAGTTTGGAATAGAAAAAACAAAAGACGACGCTATCGTCGCAGACATGACCTCTTACATAAAGGATAAATGCGCGCAAGGCTACACTAACTGGACAGCTGCTGAGAAATTTCTTTTGTTCCAGCACTATTTCGGAAAAAAATACAGCGATGTCATAAAAAGCATCTCTTTTGAGGGAACGACAATTGTTGTTGAAGGAAAAGAAGAAAAAAGCAGGGTTGTCTGGCATGGATTTATTTTTGGCCATCACGAAACTGTCGTCAATGATATAACAGGCAGCGGTATTTTCGCAGCATTATTTGAAGGTTTGAAAAAAGAATTGGATCTAATAACCGCTAATCCTCTTTCAAAGGACATAAAATGCACTAAAGTTGCAGACATAAGGATCGTTGATTACAACGTTGACCTTGTTGACAACTTAGGTTACCAATCCACCGTAAGAGTCACTGTAACTTATGGAAATGATAATGGAGAGCTATGGACTGTTGTCGGCTGCGACAAGAACAAAGAAAACGCAGACAAGATTGTCATAGAAAAAGGCTTTGCATATAGATTATTAAAATAAATTAAAAAAATAGAATAAATATAAAAAAAAGAAAAAAAACAAAAAACCCATCCAATCAGTAAAGAATAGGATAGTCTCTTTGGTTTTCAACCGGAAGGTCCAACTTTTTTACAAGCGACAAATCCGACAACAAATTTGCCTGTATTCTTCCGCCTGATAATGTCCATAATACATCATTGATGTAAAGGCTTCTTAAAATCTCGCTCGAACCGCCATAAAAATAACTACCGCTCTTCACATATTTCTCCGGATCGTCGATATGGCTGATTTTTCCTTTCAATCTGAATCCTTCAGCTAAATTAAGATTATAGACATAAGCGCCTTGGAAAACAAACTCTCCCTCTTCTTCTTTTGGCTGGCCTTCTTTTCTTTGCGCAACAGTCATTGGCACGACAAGAAGCGCCTTTTCACGGTCAAACAAAAATGCCTTATGTTCTGTTGTCGCAAGACTTTGTGTTCCTCTATCGCCGATGACTTCTTTGTACATCTCGATAGGATTTGAAACATCGCTTACATCAAAAACAGCAAGCTTTACACCTTGTATTGCAGTGTAATATACTGCGCCTTCAGTATGCACTTTGTCTGCGTCAATGCTCTCATCGACTTCTTTGCCAATTCCAATCAGATGTGTCTCATCATATGGATGGAGATAATCGCTATATCCTGGAATCTTCAGTTTTCCAAGTATTTTTGGAGCTGTTGGTTCTGAAAGGTCTATCACAAATAATGGATCAACATGTTTGAATGTTACCATGTATGCTCTGTTGCCCATAAATCTTATTGCATAGATGCTTTCGCCTGGAGCAATCTCCTCGACTTTTCCGACGGTTTTCATCTCAGAATCAAGCACATAAACATTGTTTGTCGACAAATCCTTATTGTCTGAGTATCTGCTGATTGTTGTCGCAATCCTGAAATTTCCATTATGTTCATCCATTGCAAACTGATTCAATATGTGTCCAGAAGCAACACCTTTTGCCTTAAAAGTAATTTTTCCTTTTTCAAGAGAGAATTTGCTTACTACAACTTTCTCAGCAGTCTCTTGAGAGTTCCTTACAACAGGTTCGCCAATCTCTTCATTTCTCGCGGTATAATCCCAATACGGATTTGCAATGTAAAGATTATTTAATGATGCATAGATTGTCTGACCTGATCCGACAATGACCTCTTTTTGTATCTCCCTGTCTGCATTTATTGAGAAAGAAACAATTGTTGTGAATTGCTCTGCTCTAAGAGGAGGCATGTAACTTATGTCAGTGCATTTTGCTATGAACTCAGTCTCACCTTCTTTTCCATTTGTCGTCTCTTTGTATAATGGAGCAATGCATTTTGATTCAGGCTTGTCAAGGTTTTTCTCCGCTTCAGCTTGAGCTTGCTCTAAAATCCTATAATCAGGATATGACTGCATTACAAAATAAACATCCTTGCCGATTTTTCTTGACGAAACATAATTCCCTTCAAAATCATATCTTTTGATTTCTTTTGGTTCTGCCCTGTTGCTTATGTCAAAAACCCTTACCGTTGTTGATGAAGTTCTCCAGTACGGATAAAAACCACCTCTAGGAGGAACAGCTGATATCTTGGCGACTGCAACATCCCCTGCAACATCAACATCAGTTCCATCATTTGCTCCCTGAGCATCAGCAGCCAAAGGCATTGGCTCTCCAGGATAAACAAACATAGTATTAGAGCTGCCAAATATTGCCAGCCTATCATTATCAACAAATATTTCCTGTGCATTAAAATATTGATTAGCTGATTCTGAAAAATTTATCTCAGAAACAATAACTGCATCTGCTGCAGGATAAGACTTTGCAATAATCAATTTTCCAGAAGTTACATAATAGATATAGTTTCCGTCGGTCTTTACAATATCTGCTTCGTCAACACCCTCGACCTGAACATTTGTCTCAGAATAAGAAGGTGTTTCTGTAGAACCAGAACCAGCAGTAGCTGTTGGCATAGCAGCATCTGTAAGAGCCATCTCTTGAACAGCAAACCCTCCCTTTGTAAATACAGAATTCCTATAATTATTTCTTGAATCTTTGAATGCAATCACAAGCTCTTCGTTTGACGCAAACTTTTTCGGGCCGCTCAAATCAACAGACCCATTCATCACAGTTCCTGTTATAACCTCCTTGCATCCTGATGCAAAAATTGTCAGGCCAAGCAGGACTATTGTAAATATCGCTAAAAAAATGTTCTCAAGGATTTTTTGTTTCTTTTGTTTGTTCATTTTAATTTGCCTCCAAGCAATTTTTTAATTAATATAACCTGCTGCTTTTGTATCAATACACTCTTTTTGCATCAATACCCATTTTATTGACTTATATATGACTTATATATGACTTATATATTACTTATATATAACCAATCAATATTTATTATTTTGTAATCTTTAGGCAGTTAAGAGGCCCATATATAAATACCCCAAACAAGGCTTTAAATAGGATTGAAGTCATTTTTGTGTTTTTGATGGTTTCAGCAAATATGAACCGCTTTCAATATTCTACAAAAATCAATAATGGTTATAATGAGAAAATAATCATGAGAATTACGTACTTCTTTAGAAAAGTTTAAAAACAAATACCCAGACCAACAAAACAAAAAGAGGCATTCTGAGAAAAGTCAAATGCATATGCAATTTGATTATTAACTTAATAAGGAGGCTGAAAATGACAAAAGACGGAAATCAAGGTCCAGCAAATATAGGTGCTTTGGCTGAAGCAACTGAAATCATCGGAGCAATAAACCAAGGTGTCGCTTCTCTATTAACCAAAGCAGGCCTGAAAAAGTTTCCTAATCTTGATAAGATGGGGTTAGATGAGGTTTTAAATCTTGGAAAGAAAGGAGTCTATTTTCACAAAGATGCGATGCCTGGCTCTGTTTATTTAGAAGCGGCTGAGAGAAAGTACTCAGCATTGGTGCAGTCTGATAAAACAGTCATTTTCCACGTTCAGACAGAACGCATAATTGAGGATCCTGAAAGCAATGATCAAGGCATGGTCTATGGTCAGACTAAAGCGTTTGAAGGATTCCATTCAAAAGGCTGTTGACAATCAATTAACTTTTTTATTTTTATTTCTTGCTTTATTCCTTAAATTTTATAAAACTCTGAAAAGAAAGATATTTAAACAAGCCATGTAACTTCCAGGAGGTTTTGGTTATTTTTTTAGTTTAATGTTGAAACGATAATAATATTGAAATGACAAAATAGTCAAACTTAAGTCAATTTGACAACATGGGTGAAAACTTGAGAAAAGAAACTGAAAAAATATGCAAAATATGCAAGCAAGCATTTTTGATTTTGTTAATTTCATTGATGGTTTTAACTATTGCCGGATGCACAGATGAACCTGCAGCTTCTACACAACCATCTGAAGATATACAAAAAATAAATGCAGACATAAACCGGGCATCAGTTGTAAGCGCAGATAAAGCGACAGGAGAAGATAGTGGTTCCGCAGAATTTGACATAACTTTCCTTCCTGAAGTCGGAAGATATCAGGCAAATGCGATTGGTAAATTGAGACTGTATGCTCCTCTGAAAAAAGCAAAAATAGAGGTTTATACTAAAACAGAGATGCAGAAGAAAGTTGTTGCAGCCATAAACCTTGGAGATATCCCGCTTGACAGGGATGTAAACATAGATGTCATCCTTTCAAAAAACCGAGTTACATATAAGATAAACAATTCTGCAGACAGCATCCTTAATGGGCTTTCTGAATACAAAAATCACGCATTAGGAATCGACCTTTTATCAGAAGATGCAAAAGCAAACTGGGAATCAAGAGAGTTCAGCTTTGATGACGAAGACGCATTTATCATAGCAAACAAGACAAACCAATAAGCAGTTGAACAAATAGCTAAAATACTAAAATATCATCAAGAGAATAAAATGTGTGAGTTATTAGGCATATCATCAAAAAGTGAAGTCAAAATTAATACGCCATTGCTGAATTCTTTTTTTAAGAGAGGAAAATTAGGCGCTGAGAAAGAACCAAGAGACATAGATAATCCTCATAATCCAGATGGTTGGGGTTTGGCAGTCTATCCTGACAAGGCTGCGATGATAATCAAAGAGCCAATTATTTCTTCAGAAAGCGTTCTTGCAAAAAACATTTCCACA
>JAUYGA010000056.1 GCA_030690755.1 Nanobdellota archaeon | reverse complement strand
TTGTGACTTCTTTTTTCAGATTTTTTATTTTCTGGATTTTTTCAGTCCACTTCTTAAAGCCATTATTCTCTTTATATGGCAGACCGAATTTTGCCAGGACATTCTTATCAAATCCTTGATTGTGAAAATTAACAGGAACATCATATATCAAATCAAGATCTTCTGCAGATATCACGTGTTCCCTAGCAACGCTGCAATTTAACGCAATCTTTTCTTTGCGCTCATTATCCATCGGCTTTTCAGATCTGCCGACGACAAAATCAGGTTTAATGCCTACGCTTAGAAGATCAAAAATGGATCTCTGCAAGGGTTTTGTTTTCTGCTCGCCAATTTTATTAGGAATCGGCAGATAACCGATGTGAACAAAAACAACAGTATCACCTTTAAATTTCATCCTTCTTGCAGCATCAAGGAACGGAAATATCTGGTATTCGCCAGCTGTTGCGCCAATCTCTATAAAAACAAAGTCTGCTTGCGTTTCGCTTGCGACATGTTTTATCCTTCTTATGATTTCAAGAGGTATGTGAGGAATAACTTCAACGCATTTGCCAAAATATTTTCCTTCCCTCTCATCTTTTATGACTTGAAGATAGACTTGGCCTGTTGTTATGCTGTGATCTTTTGAAAGAATGCAATGCGTGAATCTCTCATAATTACCAAGATCCTGGTCAGTTTCAAAGCCGTCATCTGTGACAAAAACCTCTCCATGCTCTGTCGGCCTCATTGTTCCTGCATCTATATTAATGTAAGGGTCTATTTTCATAGCTGTTACAGTATACCCTTGGGCCTCAATCAATGCTGCTAATGAAGAAGTCAGTATTCCTTTTCCGACGCTCGATATTACGCCGCCAGTTATGAATATGAAGTTTTGTCTCTTTTGGTTAGCTTTATTTGTTTCTTTTTTAGCTTCCTTGGATTCTTGAGTTCCTTTTTGTTTTGTATCTTTTGCTTCTTTTTGAGGTTTTTCAGATTTTTGCATTATTAGGGAATCATTGATGTATTATTTAAGGTTTATTATTTTTCAAAATATATGTTGTTTTTAAGGGCCCCTAAAAAAAGTATTTGATACCACTTAATAATAACTAAAAAAGAAAGGTTTTTAAAGAAAAGACAATATCTATATTATATACATTATATCTAACAGATATCGATATTTTGGATATTAGGGGGCAAAAGCATGAACAATAAGACAAAATCAAAAAAGCTCTACAAGGTTTTTTTATCAATATTGATACTATTTACTTTGGTTGCAGGCGCAATGAGTGTTTTCGCAATATTGAGCGAAGATTCAACTAAACTGGCAACAGGCTCTTTAGTGACAATAAATTCAGGAAGCCCGCTCAAACCATTGAGTAAAGTTCAACAGGATGAATTTCTTAGTTATTGTGAGAGAGTCAAACTTTCCCAGCTGAAATATAATTATGATCAAGTAATTTTCACCAGCAATGATCCTGAAAAGTACCGTGAAGAAAAAGCTTCTCTTGTAAAATATAACTATGGAACAGCATCACTAAACTAAAAACACACTACTGATAAATACTATAAAATACTATAAAAAACTGTAAAAAGGTGCGCTATGAATGAATTGATTGCTTGCCTCGGCAATGATTCTGGAAAACCTCATGTTGAGAAATTGATAGGATCTTTTTCTTGGGATAATATAATAATCATCCAGTCAGAAGAAAACATTGTTCTGAATGCCAAAAAAGGTTCAGCTGTTGTGAATATCATAAAAGCAGATACTAAAAAACCTTCTGAACAACTTACTGAAGATTTGAGAAACGAGCTCAAAAAACTTACAAAGAGCAGCCAAACAGGCATAAACTTTTTTTCTGGCAGCGGCAAGCTTCATATGGCAACTATCGCTGCAGCGCTAAAACTCGGCCTAGGAATCAGACTGATAGTCATCAGCCCAGAAGGCATTAAAGAATTATAAAGAACTATAAGCGTAAAAAAAATTATTTATTGCAGTTTGCTTGGAAGGTTTGAAGAACTGCTCTCTTTTCCAAGGTGTTTTGTATATTAACATTATTGCAAATTGCCTGTTTGTTTGGCTTATCGTCATTGCAGCCTATCTGGCAGAGATTTGATGCAAACCATGTCTGAAGTTTTTCAAGCTCCATGTTGGCGCTTATAGCTTCTTCAACATTTTCGCAGGTTGGCGAATTCATTATCGCGCCCTTAGAGGCCATTAGGTCGCTGGAGCTCTTTACTTTTTGTGTTACTGTATCCCAAGCAACACAGCTGCTTTGTTGATTTGCTGGCGGGTTTGTTTGTTGAGTTGTTGTTAGATTTGCTGAACCGCATCCTGCAATCAATAATACGACCATGGCTAAAATTGTAAAAATAATTCTTTTCATTTCAACACCTCATCTTGTTCAGTTTGTTTAATATATGTCTTAATTATATGTCTTAATTTATTGTTATTTTTGCGCCGTTAATTTTTTCAGGCGGTTTTTCAGGCATTCTGATTTTTCCCATGACCTGCTGCTCCCTACCAGCATCATCCTTTACAGTAACAGTATAAACAAAAAGCGTTGAATAATCAGAATCAGTCAAATTAAAGAAAAACTCATGATTCTTTTCAGGATAAGGCGACGAAAGGGTTATTGATCTCCCATTGCCTGTAAACCTGACAGTTGCTCTTGTATCTATATTTGCAGAAAAAGCGATTTTGGTTCTTAATTTTGCTTCAGAAATAAAGGCTATTGCATCAATCTCGGATAATTGTATTGCAGGAGAATTTTCTGTTTCAAGCGCCTTGATGACATCCACACCTGTTGAATCTCTTACTCTCTTTGTGCCATAATTAATAAAAGCAAAATAACCTGCAATAACCACTGCAAGTATCGCAAACGTATAAATTATGTTTTTTATCGCATCTCTAAAAGTTTTTGATGTAATATAATCTAAGAACTTCTTTAGTTTGCTTTCTTCCTCTTTTTTCATTTTTGAGAGATATAAGTTAGGGTATTATTAAATTCTTTCGCTAATATAGACTCTAAAACCTGATTTTTTCGCTATTTCAGAAACATTGCCAAAAACCTGTTCCATATGCTTGCTTAATGTCTCTCCGCCTTTATTATGCCTTGCTACAATCTGAAGAATTCCGCCTTTTTTTAAGTGATTGATCGCTCCTTCTATCATCTTTATGCAGATATCTTTTCCTGCTGATTGCGGAGGATTTAATAAGATAGTATCAAACTCGACTCCTTTCTCAAAACCTTTCCCAAAACTTTTCTCAACCCCTTTTTTTTCTATAGGCTCATAAAGATTGCCTTGGAGAGCAAGTATCTTTTCAGAAAGTTTGTTCAGCCGAATGTTCTCTCTAGACAGATCATATGCTCTTTTGTTTATCTCTATCATACAAACCTGGCAATCATACTTTTTTGCAACAGCTATCCCTACAACACCTATGCCTGCGCCTAAATCAAGAACAATCCATCCATCTTTGATGATGCTGTTTTCGATTAGTATCTGCGTTCCTTTATCAACATGCTCTTTAGAAAAAACACCTGAGGACGAATTGAATAAAAGATCATTGCCAAGAAGCTTGGCCTTTATTTGCGAACGCACAATCTTTCCAGATTGAACTTCAGAATAATAATGAGAATGAATTTTTTGATTTGTCTGCTTCTTATTTTCAAATTGTTTGCCGTGTTTCATAAAGGTGCTTCATAACCGGATTCATAACATGGTTCATAACATGGTTCATAACATGGTTCATAACATGGTTCAT
>JAUYGA010000052.1 GCA_030690755.1 Nanobdellota archaeon | reverse complement strand
AACATTTCATTTGTCATCTGTCAAGAAAAATAAGCAGAATATAATGAGGGCACTCATAAAAAAACATGCCAGAAATCAAAAAGTTATAATACCAGATAATTTTAACAGGCAGAATGGTAAATTTCGCATGCAAGAAGTTTGATCTGAGTGAAATAATTAAGTGCAGCCTTAGCCTCACCAAGATAGAATGCAAGATCCTTAAGTTCTTGTTGAAAAATGAGGATGATTGGCTGAGTTCAACAGATATTGCTAAAAAGATGGGCGTAGGCAGGTCAACTGCGCAGAAGGCTGTGAAAAAGCTGAATGAAAAGAAAATATTAAACCAGCGGCAGCAGAACATTGAAGGCGGCGGTTATTTTTTTGTCTATCAGATTGAGAACAAACAGAAGGTCCGAAAGATAATAACCGACATTGTCCATGAATGGGTAAATGATTTTGAAAAAGAGATTAATAAATGGTGAGTACTTCTATTTTTTTGCTTATTTTGTAGATATTCCGTTTTGTTTAAATAGTGCGTCTGTTTTCAGAAGTACTATCACACACACAATAGTTGAACATACGCTAGTTGGAGGTAAAAAAATGAGCTCTATAAAAATAACAAAAAGCAATTTTTCAAAGGAAGTTAAAGAATCTGAACAGCCAGTAATACTTGATTTTTTGGCGCCTTGGTGCGGCCCTTGCCAGATGATGGGCCCGGTATTTGAAGGCTTAAGCGATGACTTCAAGGGCAAACTCAAATTCGGGAAAGTCAACACTGATGAGGAATCTGAACTATCCGACCAGTTCAGCATAAGAGGAATCCCCTGCCTGGTTATCACACATAAAGGAAAAGAACTTGACAGGATTGTAGGTTTTGCAGGCAAAGATATGTTAAAGAACAAAATCAGCGCTATAATCAACAGCAGGTGAAAAATATAATCAGAAAAGAAGGCAGATATGACTTATTATCTTATGAGCTGACGGAATAAGCGCAACTTGTTTTGCTAATAATTTCTGAATGAGGAATGCAGCTTGTTGTTTGCCTCAGATAATGCATAGAACGCTGAGATGTCCATCTTATCTTCAAATCTTTTCTCAAGATATTTTTCAACATTGCCAGGCAATCTTAAGTCTTCTCCAAACATCCTTCCAATAGGGGTTATGGAAACCTTGTCTTCTAAACTTATAGGTGTGTTTTTATCTCCTGTCACAGAAATAAAGCCCATTGGTTCCAAATCTGCAAAAGCAGCATACAAATGCTTATTTCCAATATCCCTATTAATGTCTCCTGTTAACCAAAAACCATCATGGGAGGTATTCAACTGAATCTTATATAAATCCTCGATGATGTCTCTGACCTTAACTGAAGTTCTTGTTTCAACCTCTGTTTGAATCTCTTCACTATCGATTCTTGTAAGAGCATATTGGCTAAGATAGGCCAATACGAATTTTCCAGGTGTTGTTGCATCAGGTAACATATGCCTCGTCTGATTTAATTATTTTATAAATATTATTGTGTTCAAGAATCTATTCTGGCAAAATTGCAAAATTCATCCGCGCCAAAATTGTTTCACAACATTTAAAAAAGCATTAAATTTAGCGATTAAATCATGAAAATAGGAATAATCAGCTCGATGCAATTCACTGAAAAGATGTTCGAAGCCCGCGACAGATTAAATGAGCTCGGCCACGACGCTTTTCTTTCGTCTTTTGCTGGAGCTTATGTAGGAAAATCTGAGAAAGAAAAAGAAGAGCTTGTGCTGTTTCACAAAAATAATAAAGATGCCATTCGCGAGTTCTGGAGAGCAATGCAGGGAGCAGATGCTGTTCTTGTTCTAAATTATGATAAAAAGGGCATCAAAAATTATGTTGGCGGAAATACTTTGATGGAAATCGGTTTTGCCCATGTCCTTAATCAGAAGGTGTTCATGTTGAATCCAATTCCCGAGATGCCTTATTGCAAAAGCGAAATTGAGGCTGTCAAGCCAGTTATTCTTAACGGAGATTTGACAGAGATAAAGTAGATAAACAGGGTAAAATATTAAACATTCAAATTTTTATCGTCTCATAAACTATTTAATGCGCCATTATAGTTAAATTTAAAAAGACACCCCTGAGTTCAGTCTCACTTTGTTCGGATTGGGTGCCAAATATGTCTGATATTGAAACGTTGATAAGAAACAGCGCGCAGGTAGAGAAAGTGTGGTTGAGTATTATCAATGAGGTTTTTCCATTGAACGTAACAGTTGTATCTGCCAGGTCATTTTTTTCAGAAATCTTAGACCCTAACCAAAACAAGTTAGGTTCTTTAGCTGAACTGGTTAAGAAACACAATGTTTGGCATGAAAACTCGTTGGTGACGCATTTTGAAGGAAACTCAAACGGAGATGCTCTTAGAGAAAACAATTATTCTCCTGTAGGTGTCATTGCGCTCGGTAAACAATTGACTGACAGATTCCATATGTCAATACCGCGCATCATCAAGAACAACCCTATGTTCATAGACAAATTAAGATGCATACATTTCTCAAATATGAGGGGGAATGAAGACCTGATACTTTATCCATCGCAGACTAAAAGATTGCAGGAAGAAAACGTCAGCAGTATTGCCGGTGAAATCAGGACTATTCAGACAGGTTTTGGAGAATTCAGATTTAACGCTCCTAGTGTGGACCATCTTGAATTTCTATTATCCACTTATACAAAAAAAGTCGAAAGTCTAATCAGCGAAGTCAACAGAGACACAATCTATGAGTTTGTAAGTTTTGCGCAGTATTATTTCACAGCATTGCATCCTTTTTATGAGAGGTGCGGAAGGACAAGCGAAGAACTGATATATGTTTTGTTTGAGCAGACAGATAAAAGTCAAACTCTATATATCTCAAAAACAGGATGGAGAGAATCCCCCCTTGCCACCGAACGGATGGACTTGATAAATAAAATGATAGAAGGGTTTAACAGGAAAATCGCCGCTTATCTCGGTATTGATACAGATGGCGCAGATGAAATAGTCAAAACGCCTGATATCTATAAAGGGTTAACAAAAAAATATTTTTCAGATAAATTCGAAGGAATATATTGTGTTAAACAAGATAAACAAGATCGTCCTTTTTATTATACTCATCCAATCCCAGAAGTCCTGCAGATGTATTATTTTGCAATGGAATCCCTGCTCTTTGATGAGATGAATTTTTTTGATTTGAAGAGCCCGCTAGAACATATAACTGCTCTTGGAACCCATCTGAAAACAAAAGGCCACACCGAATATACATACCAGCCAGAAAATAGAGAAACAGAAGATAGGGAAACTGAATTAGTAACTGCAGAGACAGGATGATTTCCTGGAATAAAAAACTCTGCTATTTTGATTTCTTTTGTATAGTACCGAATTAAGTTTACACTTTTTTCAGGCCATGCAAATACATTCTAGTATACCATAATATGATAATAAGCATGCTTGCAAGCGATTTTGCTGAAATGTAAACTTAAATCGTGGCATTAATGTTTTTTTCAGTC
>JAUYGA010000034.1 GCA_030690755.1 Nanobdellota archaeon | reverse complement strand
CCGAATTATATTTATTGTGGGGGGTTTTATTGGGGGGAGCTTCGTAGAGCTCCCCCCCTCTTTTATGCACTTATCCTTACCCACAAATAAGAGGAGAGCAAATAACAAAGAGTTAGGAAGTAAAAGTTCAGTGAAGGGTGTCATTCTGAGGCGATAGCCGAAGAATCTCAAAGACAAGATGCTTCACTATCGTTCAGCATGACTACACCGTTCACCGACCTTTTACGTTAGGAATTGAGTAATTATTAAAATAATAAAAACAAAATGTAATAAATCAAGTAAAAAAACAAATAAAAGAAAGTAAGAATGTCTGATTCAAGAAAACAAGCATAAAAAGAAGTAAAAAAAATGTTCTTTGACAATATAGAAAATATATACAGGATAATAAAAGAATTGTTTTGAAATAACTATTCAATACAAACTGAATTAAATAATAAAATTACTTTGCAGATATTATTTATTCTGTAAATATTCAGAGAAGTCCGTTCTTGTGTATGTCATTTCCGTCTCGTATCAAGTACGGGATAAACTTTGGTGCGAATCTATTGCTATATATTCCATATCAAGCACGGAATGACAACGGTATTTACTGAGTATTTACTTTATTCTGGATAGGGCCAAAAGAAAGCCAGGCAGAACTGATATCAGAAAGTCTTTTTAATCCGCACCAGATAACCTGCACACCTGGGTGACCATCTCGTTTTCTGTTTAAGAAGCCACCTAATTTAGCGATTAAGAGAACTGCTTCTTGTAAAGAAAGTGGAGTAATTGGCGGTTGTTTAGTTTTATTAATGAAGCAAAAAAGAGCTTTATACTCATAATCCTCGAGAATAACAGTGCAGGGAATATCAGGAAGAGATCTGCCTAACATAGTAAGAAACATAATACGCCAGGCGACAATAGAATCAACGGCCAGACAACGTTTGAGAGCTTCTGCAGATTTAAATTGATGTTCTTCAATATTACAGCCACTTTTAAGAATTTTATGAAAAATTTCAATAGAGAACCGAGCCGCATAAAAATCAGTGTATAAGAGAGCATCCTCTAAAGAAAGAACCGGAAGAGTAGTAAGTAATAACCAGGAAAGAGGTTCATCCATTTTTGGAGGATTAGGTTCATTGAGGTAAATAGCGTAGAGAGAAATAGGTTTAGAATCTGGTTTATTAGCTGGAGGATTGAGAGTAACAGCAGTAAAACGTAATTCGACGGTAGCAGTTCTTTCTTTTTTATTATTTTTGCGAGGGACCAGTACTTCGAGAGTGGTACTTATCGGCTGGTTTTCCAGGAAGGCCCAGAGATATTTTTCCGGATGGTCAACTCTACGATCTTGAGCCGCTCTAATTAAGATTTGACAATTATAAAGAATAGCCGATTCAAACATTTCGTAGATATCGGCTTCCCGATCACCGATGTTAATGAGTACACAATCAGGAATTTTTTTTTGTAGTTGAGCCATAGCCAAAAGAGAATTGATCCATTTCTGGCTTTCTTTTTCTTCGATGTCTTTATTTTTTCGGTCATGTTTTTTACCATATTCTTCTGGAGGACGAATTAAAGTTTGTTGGTGAATAATACCCAGAGGAACCCGGTCTGGAGTGATAGCCATAGTGGTATGAAGCAGCATACCTCTAAGTTCTGGTTCAGTAGAAATAGTACCCAAACCTTTAGTTTCTTTAAGGTGGGTATAATTAAGAGTAGAGGTATCCTGAATACATAAAACAGTTTTATGTTCGGAAATTCTAGTAGCAGTAGCTTGTTGATGTGGTTTTAAGATATTATCTTGAGTAACTTTTTCATTATTAAAAAATCTATAAATGCCTTTAACTTCTTTCAAATAATTTGCAGCTTGCGGAATAGAAGCCGAAGGAGAAGCGGAAAACAATTGGAGAAGAGAAAGAAATCTATTAGTCAGTCTTTGGTCTCCAAAATCGGCAGAAGAGAATTCGGTAGAAATCCATTGTTTGCATTGTTTTTCGTAGGAATTTTTTTGTTGTGATTGCTGAGTAGAAGAATTAGAATTGGGATTAATATTATTCATGGTTTAAGACCTCCTTAAAATTTTTAGACAAAGGAAAAAGATAAATATCTTTGACCGGAACGCGGATAGAGTTAAAAGTATCATTTCTGGAACGACCTTTAGATTGACCGACGAGGAGCCAATTGGCCGCTTTGTAACAGGTACCAAAGAAGCGAGAACGATCCACAAAAGTTTCTAACAATGAAATAGGATGATTATATTTGTTAGTCCAGTCGGTAGAAATTCTGGAAGCGATTTTAGAGAGAATAAAAGAAGCCAGGTTCGGGACAAGCACCCAGGGCAAAATAAGAAAACGCATGTTATTGGTAATAAGAAAAAGATTTTGTTTTTGAGTAAGAGAGTTCCAACCGATGAAGGAATCTCTTGGAGCAATTTTCCAGGCAGCCGATCCGAAGAGAAGACAAGCTAAAGGTCTGTGAATTTGGTCGAAAACAATATATTTCATATTTTCACCTACAGAGCCGGAGTAACCGAGGTAATGATATTTAGAAAGGAGACAATTGAAAAGAGGCAGAGCTTTTTTGTCCTGAATATTTTCTATACGGATAGTACCGAGAGAATTTAAGTTACCTTCAATGATAGAAGTATCGTGAGGGATGAAAGGTATAATTCGTTTTGTTTTTTTAGAGCCGGATGCAATTAATTTTTTGGGTAAAGAAATGAGGTTAAGTTTATTTAACTTAAGAAGTAAAGTACGACAGGCCATATCTTTGAGTTGGCCGTTATGAGCCTGCCAATTCCAGAGTTTACAAAGTTCTCTGGAAAGTTGAGTTCTGCCCCAGGCAGGATTATTAGCAATTAATTGTCGGATAAAGTTAATATCATTTGAGGTAATATTCCGGTTCTGTAGAGTTATAAAATCTTTCATAATGAAAGATTATAATAAAAAAACAAAATGAGTCCAGCAAAAAAATAAAAAAATATTTCAAAAAAGATTTTCTGGTAAAAATATAGAAATTTTCTATAATTTTTTTGTTTAATATTTATTATTGTGGGAATTAAATAAAACAGATAATATTAAAATAAAAAAATATTTTATTGAAGGCAATTTTGAGATAAAATTAGCATTATTTTGATAAAGAAATATTTTTATTAAAATAAATTTTGTTTTTAAATTTTAAAAAAAAATACAAAAAAGATTAATTTTATAATAATATAACTTTTAATAATTTGTGATTTATATTAATTATTTTATGAATGTTTATAA
>JAUYGA010000044.1 GCA_030690755.1 Nanobdellota archaeon | reverse complement strand
GACATTTCCAGTTGCGCTGTAATTCTGCAATGTTCCAGAGAAATTATGCTCGAACAAAACAACAGCCACAGCAACATCATCAGTCCAAGTAACATTAAACTGATATAACTGCGATGAGGAATATGTTGCAGGCGATGCAGGCGATGTCGCATTATTGCTCCAGACAGGGGCTAAAGAAACTGCATTCTGTTGTGTTGTAAGATTATATGGTCCAGAAGTATTGCAATTACCAACAGCATCGCAACTACTTACATTGTAATAATACAAAGTACCATTCACAAGACCAGACAAATTAATATTATGCGCAGTCGCAAGACTGCCTGAAGACAACATATTACTTAATGACAGATTCACACCATAACTGACAGTGCTATTAGAAACCTCATCGGTTGTCCAAGTGATATTGGCAGTAACATTAGTAACTGAAACAACCTGGACACTGGAAATTATTGGCGCAGAAACATCAACAGTTATCACACCAAGACTTGTCGTATTTGAATTACCCGCAAGATCCCTCACAGTTAAATTCAATGTGTAATTTCCACTTACCGAAATAACAGGAAGAGTATAATTAACAGGCAATTGACTTACATTAACCACAATTACTATCGAGGTATTAACTATGCCGCCTGAGCTATTATACAAATTAAAAGTCAAATTAATCGGGAACTCGCTGCTGCTGAAGTTAACAGCTATATTCCGACTTGAACCATTGCTGATTAAAGGCAATGTTGGCGAAGTGGTGACATTCGAAATAACAGGAGTTGTTAAATCATAATTCTGAAGAGTCGTAACATTATAAATCCCAGAAGTATTGCAATTACCCGACGCATCACACGAACTTACATTATAATAATACAATGTTCCATTCAACAAACCAGTCAAACCAAGCTCATGCGAAGAAACAAGCGCTGCTGAAGACACAAACGAACCCAAACTAAGCGTTGTTCCATAACTTACAGACGAATTAGAACTCTCATCAGTAGTCCAAGTGACATTCGCAGTAGTATTAGTAACAGTCGTATTCTTAACATTCGAAATTACAGGAGCGGCAATATCACTATTCGACAAAGTTGTGAAATTATACACACCAGAAGTATTGCAATTGCCAGATGCATCGCAAGAACTAACATTATAATAATACAAAGTCGAATTCTGCAAACCAGATAAATTCAAATTATGCGCAGTTACAAGAGCGCCAGATGATAAAATATTGCTAAGCGACAAAGTCGCGCCATACCTAACAGTGCTATTAGAAACCTCGTCAGTCGACCAAGTGATATTGGCAGAAACATTAGTAACTGAAACAGCCTGAACACTGCTAATCACAGGAGCAGAAACATCATAATTCTGAAGAGTCGTTACATTAAATGGACCGCTGGTGTTGCAGTTGCTTGATGCATCGCAGCTTGTGACATTGTAATAATACAGAGTTGCATTGCTGAGAGAGGTTAACAAGATTCCATGAGTTGTTGCTAATGTTGCATCACTTGAAATATTCAACAGTGATAGGGTTGTCCCGTATTTTACAGTTGAGTTGCTGATTTCATCTGTTGTCCAGTTAATTGCAGCAGTCATGTTTGTTACTGTTGTGTTTCTTACACTGCTAATTATTGGTGGTGTTGTATCTATTGTAAATATTCTAGTCAAAGATGTGTTGGAATTGCTGGAATCATCAAAGCAGGTTACATTCCATCTATGAATACCATCAACTATGTTTGAAACAGAATAGTTTGTCGAGACATTGTTTGCAGATGCAATATTGCTAATGTTCACTATATTGTCTATACTCAAATTACAGAATAATGATGTATCGTTGATGTCTATTGCAGTCCAGTTGAAATTAATCGTTGATGATGAGCTATTAAAACCATTTACTGGCGCATTTAGGTTTATTGCAGGCTGTACTGTGTCTACTAAGAAGGTTCTTGTCAGTGAGGTATTCGTGTTGCCTGTGTCATCCCAACATGAAACATTCCATCTGTGCAGTCCGTTTGTTATGCTTGTTATGCTGTAATTTGTTGCGGTATTATTTGCAGAGACAACATTGCTCTGATTAACAAGATTATCGATACTCAAATTACAGAACAATGAAGTGTCTATGTTATCAGTCGCAGTCCAGTTGAAATTGAGTGTAGATGATGAACTATTGAAACCATCTATTGGGACATTCAGATTTACTGCAGGTTTTACAGTGTCAACAGTAAAGGTTCTTGTCAGACTTGTATTGAAGTTGCCAGCATCATCCCAACACGTCACATTCCAATGATGCAGACCATCAAGCATGCCTATCACGCTGCGATTTGTTGAGACATTGTTTCCTGAAACAATATTGCTGACATTGACGATATTATCGATGCTCAGATTGCAGATCAATGAAGTGTCATTGATATCTGCTGCAGTCCAGTTGAAATTTATTGTTGATGACGAAGTATTGAAACCATTTATTGGAGCATTCAAAGCAATTGTAGGATTAACTGTATCAACAAGGAATGTTCTTGTCAAGGAAGTATTAGTGTTATTGAAATCATCCCAGCAGGTTACATTCCATCTATGAATGCCTTGCGCAAGATTAGTTACAGAATAATTTACAGCTGTGCCATTTGCGCTGTTTATGTTTGTCGCATTCACAATATTGTCTATTGACAAGTTGCATACTAATGCAGAGTCATAATTATCTGTTGCAGTCCAATTAAAATTTATGGTTGACGATGAACTATTGAAACCGTCAACTGGATTGTTTAAGGCAATACTTGGATTTCTAAAGTCAATGTAAAGCCACGATATGGTGTTAACTATTGTCGGATCAGTTCCCGCAACATCAAGTTCAGCCCTGAAAGTGACAGTGCTATTGCCCTGCGCATCCTGCGGATTTACTATATATGAAAAGTTAACAAATTGTCTCTGGTCATTTCCTGTTATTGCGATTGAACCAGCAGGATTCCATGTTACAATTCCTGCAGAGAATGTTCCTCCATCTGCCAGGTTCTGGTCTGTCAATGTTCCTTCAGCTGCAGCGACATCATCCCAGATGCTGTCATTTGAAGTTCCAATAATGGCTGCTGTCGGCAATACCTGATCCCGAGTTGGTATTCCTAAAGCTACCGACGGGTCAATACTCCAACTCTTTGCGTCAGCTGTCTGCTCAAGCTCAACAATGAGTCTATAAGTGTAATCTGTCCTGAGTGAGAAGTTGACATTAGCGAGGTATGTTCCGATTAAGTTTCCGCCTGTCCTGTTGCATGCGACTGTTGTGCAGCCTGTTATATTGAATATGTGGCGTTTTACAATGAACTCAGGAGTTGCTAAACTGGATAACACAACAGTGGTATTTTTGAATTGTGTTGTGAAATTAGGCTGAACGCAAGTAACATTCCATCCAGATGTTCCTGGCGTTTCAAAGCTTGCATTGAACTCATACAATTTGGATGTCGCATTGTAAGTCATCACATAAGGGCCGTTATTTCCACTAATTGCAGACTGGGCAAATGATATGTTGCATGACGCATTTGCTATCGCTATGCTGTTTGTTATGTTTGTGTAATTCGCATAGAACCTTCCATTCCTGTTCTCATAGAATGTTATGCTTCCTCCTTGGGCGTCTGCCTGATCAAATATTGTCAAGGCAGAAGATGGACTTTCGGCTACTGTTTCGATAGTGCCAATCATAGATGGCGAAGCGCCTTCCCAATCGAAGTAAGCAAACTTGCCATTCGCTACTGTTCCAACTACCATGCATATGCTTATACTTATTCTTTCTCCTACCGAAATATTTGTATAATTATTTGGCGCTAGATTATAAGTAATGTTTACTTTTCCTCCAGGCGCTGCTGCAAAAGGGGATATTGAATCACTATTTGTTGTATTAGCAATAAAATACCTTCCAGTGGAATTTAATTTAAAAATCTGCACAAATAAATAAGCAGGCTTGGTTGCTCCTGCATTAGTCCAACCATAAAGCGTGAAATTCCAAGTGCCATTGATTTGCGCTGGTGAAGTGAAATTTGGCGATGTCCAATTATACCCCCAGCAATAAGTTCCTAAATTTGTTAATAAAAGCCCATAAGACTCTACATAATTCGTGCCATTTGGAGTGGAATTCATGATCATATGATTTGTGAATTGCGGATCTGTAGTGTTATGCAAGTAATACAACGCACCAGAAACGCTTGCGCTGCCAATAAATACAGCAATCAAACTAACTATGACCAAACATGCAATTTCCAGTTTTATGTTTTTATTTTTCATTTATTTTTGTTTTTTATTTGGATTTTCCAATGGCCGCCTTTGGCAGGACCTATTCTTTTTAGCAGGCCTTTTTGCTTGAGCTTTGAAATATTTTCCTCGATCTTTCTTGAAGAAATTCCCACGGATTCTGATAATTCTTTAGCAGAAACTGATGGTTTTTCTGCAATAAAGTGAATTATTTTTTCCTGATTGTCTGTCCATCTTTCTCCGACCTTTTCTCCGACCTTTTCTCCGACCTTTTTTTCCGCAGTTTTCGTAACTTCATTTGGCCTGTAGAACGCAATTCTGAAAAATTCGTCAGTATCAAACCTGACCTTTAAACCCCTTTCTTCAACCAGATTTTTTATTCTGTTTATCCCAGATCCTACTTTTTCTATCAATCCAAGCCTGTAAAAAACATCAAAAAGCGCAGGATTTCTAGAAAAACTTATTTTTCCCAATCTGCTTTTATCAAAGAGCAGCTTTCCTTTATTGGTTATTTCAACTCTGTCATCGAATATCTCAATAAAAATTCCAAAGCCTTTTTCAAAATAATCCCTATGAACAATCGCATTAAGCAAAGCTTCCCTTAGCGCTTCTTCAGGCAATTCGAGCTCCTCTTTTCTTGGCCCGGTTCCTTTTATTATGTATGCCACTCTCAGATTTTGTTTAAGGAAATTGATTCCTTTTTCATAATTTGTCAATAGGTCATCATCATAATCCTTTCTGTCGATTATGTCCAATCTTTCCTTGCCTTTATACAATACACAAGTAATGAAATTTTGCCTAAAGAATTTCTTTGGCTCTTTAGCAAATAATAAAATGCCTGCATTATTTAATCTGAATTTTCTCTCTGCAATCATTCCTAAAGAAAGATGAGTTAAGATTTCTTTTGCAGAACTGACTTTTGAAATATTGCTTCTCTCCAGGAATCTTAAGAATTTTTCTTCATCAAAATCGTGAGGGAACCTGAATTCTTTGTTTAATTGTTCATCAAATTTAATTTTGCCGACTCTTACAGACAGGTTAATTATTTCATCTCTTTTTAATTTCTGTGAATTCGGTCCCTCCCTAAAATAAAATCCCTCACTGCATTTGTAAGGCTTATTTTTGCCTTCTTCGACATCAATAACTAGAACATCCTTAGAAATCTGTTCAGCAGATTTTTGAATGTTTTTTAATTCCTCGATTTTTATATTTATCGAAGGATTGCAGTTTCTTGCGATGTCTTGTATTTGCGACCTTACTTTGTTGCTTATTTCAATTCCTTTTATTTTACCATCATCGCTTATTCCTAAGAAAATTCTTCCGCCTTCTGCATTTGCAAATGCGACCATTTCTTTGTCTAGATTGCTTAGGCTTTCCTTGAATTCTATCTTAAGCCCTTCTCCTTCCTGTAAAATGAAATTTAATTCTTTTTCATTCATTTTTTCCTTTCCAAGTTTTTGTTTCTTGTTTTTCATTTTCATTTTCGTTTTCATTTCATTTTTTCTTTGCGCGATTGTATGTTGTCCAGATTGTCCTGTCGTTAAGCCTGAGCAGTTCGGCTATCTCGTGGTATGACAAGCCAAGAGTGTCTTTGAGATATGTGGAAAGGGTTTCAAGGACGCTGAGTTTTCTGGCAGCAAAAAGTTCAAGAGGGATGAAGAATTTTGAAGGCTCGGACAAAAGAGGAGAAGGAAGTTTTTTTGAGGCATTATGGTATGTCGTCCAAATGCTTCTGTCGTCGCGATTCAGCATTTTTGCAATTTTGCTGAATTTTAAGTTGCGGTTTTCTTTTAGGTATTTGACAATTGATTCCAGCGAGCTTAATTTTTCATTGTCAAAAATTTTTATCGGGATAAGGATTTCTTCTTTTGAGATAAGGTCGTTTACTTCCTTGTCTGTCGCATGGTGCTCTTCCTTTAGATGCTTAATGAACAGGGTAATTAGTTCGTCTTTACTTTTTTCTTTCAGGGTTTTTATGATATCAGAATGAGAAGTTTGATTGCTGTTCGCTTGAGAAATAGTTTTAGAATTAGGAGAAATTTCTGTAATTTTTTCTCTAAACTCCTCTTTTGTCATTAACTGCCTTCCGTGACGAAACTTCCTTTTCCCGACGTCCTTAATAGCCCCTTAAAATACATAACATGTGAGTATCACTATATATAAATGTTTCTATTTTTACTCACTTGATAAGTAAATACTTAACATGTAAGTATTTTATACTTAAAAATTTATCAAAAATAATCAGTTACTTAATATGTAAGTAAATAATACTTAAAAATATGATAATAATACCAACATAAACCTTTTATTTAATCTTTTTTGTTAATAATACCAACAAAGTTAATACTACCAACAGAAAAGTTTATATACCTCCCAGTTGTTTCCACTACCAACATCAAAGAAAATGTCAAACGACTTATTAAAGAATACAAAATTTTTGAATGAAACAAAAAAATT
>JAUYGA010000042.1 GCA_030690755.1 Nanobdellota archaeon | reverse complement strand
TCAAAAAAATATTTTTGAAAAACAAGGAACTTTCAATCCAACTTCTGATAGTGATGGCCATACATTTTGTGGTATTTTTTTCATTATTTTTAACACCCACACACAAAGAAATACCTTTTTTGATTTTAGTTCAGGCAATTGTAATTTTATCTAATTTCCTGATTTTTCTCATTGCTTTCAACGCCAAAATTCCCAGTAAACCTTCTAAAATTTAGCCAAAAAACGGCAAAATTTAAATAAAAACCTTCTAAAAACTAAGTTATGGAACAGACGAAAGAATACACAAAATCAAATCTTTGCCAGCTGCCAGAATTAGGCCTTAGCTGCATCGGATGCTGCGGCGGCAGACTAAAAAATAAGAATCAAGTATTCGAAGATATCAAAAAAAACACTCTTGAATTAGGTGAGTATTCAGAGGTTTCTGATTTCATAAACAGGGCAAAACCAAACGAGCTAAGAGAAAGCGGAATCTGCAAAAATATGACCTTCATAGGATTTGACAAAAGAACAGGAAATGTCCTGGTGGGCTGTCCTGCGCACCCAGAATTCAGCGACGCAACTGATGATCGCGAAAACCATTGCGACATTGCGCATCTTTGCAAGATAACCCAAGAATTTGAACAATGGGATGACAAGAAAAGAGCCGTGTTTTTGAAATTTTTAAAACAAAAATCAGACCAAGATATGGATTGGTTTGAATATTCTATAAAAATGGATAATGATGAATTACTGCAAGATTTTCAGAAATATTACGAAAAGCTCGACAAAAAAAGAATCAGAAGTATTTTAAATAAGCTGGTAATCAGAAAATAAACTTTACTGAAAATATTAAAGAGTCAAAAAGTGTTAAAATGGAAATGCAAAAAAGAATAGACCTCATAAAAAGAAATTCTGCAGAAATAATCGGAGAAGACCGATTACCAGAACTTCTAAACAAAAAAAATCCTGTTGTCTATTGCGGATATGAACCTTCAGGAGAAATACATCTCGGGCATTTAGTGACAATAACGAAACTTCTTGACCTGCAAAAAGCGGGCTTTCGTATAAAGATACTTCTTGCCGACTGGCATGCATGGCTTAACCGAAAAGGAACATGGGAAGAGATAAATGAAATATCAAAAATGTGGGAACAAGGATTTAAAGCAGCTGGTTTAACAGACGCAGAGTATATTTTAGGCAGCAGCTTTCAAAGAAATATGGATTATATCGATGATGTGATGAAAATATCCTTGAACACAACAATAAACCGCGCATTAAGAAGCATGCAACAAGTCGCTAGAGATATAGACTCGGCAAAAGTCTCACAAGTAATCTATCCATTCATGCAAATAGAAGACATAAAAGCGCTAAAAGTGGACTTGGTCCAATCAGGAATAGAACAAAGAAAAATACATATGCTAGGCGTAGAGCTCCTGCCAATGTTAGGTTATAAAGTGCCTGTGTTTGTACACACCCCGTTGATATCTTCAATCAAAGGCCCTGGATCAAAAATGTCATCATCTGACCCTGAATCAATGATCTCGATAAGGGATGATCCTGATAAGATAAAGAAAAAAATAAACAAAGCATATTGCCCAGAGGGCGTAAAAGAAGAAAACCCAATCTTAGCAATAGCTCGATTGATAATAATGCCCCGCATGGATGTTTTTGAGATAAACCGCCCTGAGAAATTCGGAGGAGATGTGATTTTTGACAATTATGAAGCGCTTGAAAACGCTTTTGTAAATAAAGAGATCCATCCAATGGACCTGAAACTAGCTGTCGCGAAAAATCTCATAGAGATAATGCAGCCTATACGGGAAAAGTTAAAATAAGGACAAGCATAAAACAAAAATTAATAACATTAAAATAGTGGCTATTAATCCTTAATTGAAAAAGAAGAATATAGAGAAATATAGAAAAGATGTGGTAGATATGGATTATGATCTTGCTGATTTTGCAATTGAAACTGCGCAGAAACATGGAGCAGACTATGCAGAAGCAAGACTGGAATCTACAGAAGGGGATGGATTTCTTCTAAAAAATGGAATTCCTCAAGTCAGCGGTTTTGACCTGATAAAAGGAATTGGCATGAGATTTCTTGTAAAAAACGCAATGTCATCATTCTGCACAAACGTTCTTGACAAAAAAAGCATAGAAGAGGGCATAATAAAAGCAATAAAATCTGCAAATGCCTCAAAAAGAATAAATGAAAAAATAGAATTTGCAAAAGAACCATCATATAAAGCAAACTACCAAGTCAAAGAAAAAATAAAGCTGGCGGACATTGGTCCAGACGAAAAAATATCATTGCTTTATGAAATACAAAAAAAGATTGCTCAAACAAAAGTAAGAACAATGGGAACATACCTTTCATTATCAACATATGGAACTGAAAGATATTTCACAAACAACGAAGGGTCAAGAATAATATCAAAAATTCCAAGAACAAATTTCTTTTATTATGTAACTGTTGAAGAAAAAGGACAGTCTGCCCAAAGATTCTGGCAATACGGCTCTGCAACAGGCTGGGAATATGTAAAAGAAATGAATTACCCAGAAATCTTGAAAACTGATGTTTTAGCATTAAGCAGCACACTCAAAAACGGCAAAAGAGCGCCAACAGGAAACCTTGATGTTGTATGCGGCCCTCAAGTAGTTGGAATAATGGTTCATGAAAGCGTAGGACATCCATATGAAGCTGACAGAATCCTTGGAAGAGAGGCTGCTCAAGCCGGAGAATCATTCTTATCGCCTGATAAGATAGGATACAAAATTGGAAGTGATGTTGTTAATGTAGTTGACGATCCTACAATTGAAAACAGTTATGGATATTACCTATATGATGATGAAGGGGTCAAAGCAAGACCAAAAAACCTGATAAAAAATGGAGTAATAACTGAATTCTTGCATAATAGATCAACAGCTGCAGAACTTGGCGTAAAAAGCAATGCTGCTGCAAGAGTAACACACTATGACAGAGAACCGATTGTCAGAATGTCAAACACAATGGTTGTACCAGGCGATCAAACGGAAGAAGAACTCATCTCAGGAATAAAGAACGGAATATACATGAAAAATTTCATGGAATGGAATATTGATGATAAAAGATTAAACCAAAAATATGTGGGGTCAGAATCATATCTCATAAAAAACGGCCAGATAACAGATCCAATAAAATGGCCTGCGATTGAGATTGAAACACCGCAACTCTGGTCTTCAGTGGATGGAGTCGCAAAAAATACAGAACTTCACGCAGGAAGCTGCGGGAAAGGAGAGCCGATGCAAGCAATCCCTGTATTGTTCGGGGGCCCATCAATAAGGCTTAGAAATATCAGACTCAGCTTAGGAAATATATAATCATGCAATAAGCTAAATAAAACAAAAATGAAAACACAAAAACAAAAAGCAGATGAAGAAACAAATGTTTTTGGAAATGCATCTAAAGATGAACTCCCGCAAAAAGAAATTTCTGAATACATACTCAAGAGACTCAGCAAAAAAGCTGACGATGTTGTATTAACAACAGTTAATGCAAATAAAACCCAAATAAAATTTGTAAACAACAAAATAAGCAATATCACAAACTGGAATGCAACAAGCATAGATGTTTTCCTGTCAAGCAAAAAAAGGCTTGTGACAACAACAATGAAAGCATTCACAAAAGAAGATGTTGATAAGGCGATAGATACTTTGATGAAATTTGTCAAAAACACAAAACCAAACAAAGAGTACAGAGGGATTGCTAAAGGGCCTTTCAAATACCAAGAAATTGAAGAAACTTATGATAAGGGCTTTTTAACTATTGGGGAAAAAGGCATTGATTATGTTGAAGCAGGGATCAATGAATCGTTAAAACATGGCGCTAAAAGAGTTTCAGGTGTTTTAGAAACAACCACCAGCAACGTCAATCTTAAAACAAACTATAATATTGATGTTGATGAAAAAGGAACATCATTATATTACTCAGTTAGGTCACTCGTTGATAAGTATGCCTCAGGGCACCAAACAGCATGCGCAAGAATGCTAAAAAATTTCTCACCTGAAAATGCGGCAAGCGAATCCGCTGAAATCGCCAAAATGTCCCAAAACCCTGAACAAGGGAAACTAGGAAAATTCGATATATTGTTTGCGCCAATGCCTTTTAGCAATATCCTCGATCATGTCGGACAAGCGGCCTCAATATTTAATGTAGAATCCGGTCTAAGTTGCCTCGGCGGCAAAATGAACAAAAAAATTGGCAGCGAAAAAGTCACACTCATAGATGATGGCAGGTTAAAGAACGGATTTCATTCATCAATGTTTGATGCTGAAGGAATGCCCACGCAAAGAACAACAATTATAGAAAATGGAAAATTAAAATCATATCTGCACAACACAACAACAGCAAAAAAATACAAAACAAAATCAACAGGAAATGCCGGGATAATAACACCAAGCCCAAATAATCTCATATTTTCTACAGGAAACCAAAGCGACGAAGAAATGATATCTGGAATCAAAAAAGGGATATATGTAACAAATGTATGGTACACTAGATTCCAGAACTACAGCACAGGAGATTTCTCAACAATTCCTAGAGACGGCTGTTTCTATATAGAAAATGGAAAAATCAAGAACCCTATAAAAGGGATTAGAATAAGCGACAATCTTCTGAATGTTATGAAGATGGTGGATTCTCTAGGTAAAACACCCCAGCAAGTATACTGTTGGGAGATAGACACCCCAGTAACAACACCAAAGGTTTTAGTGAAAGGTTTAAATATAACCAAGCCCAACACAGCATAAATGACAGACCTGCCTAAAGCTGAAAAAGAAATAAACAATACAAATGTCTCTTATAGTTATAGCACTGACATAAATCAACTGGAAGAAGAAAATAGGATATTAAAGGAAACTATCAACCACCTAAAAAATGAGCTTTCAAGACTTCAGAAAGCGCCTTTGCTTGTCTGCGAAGTCAAAGATTTTGTAGAAGATGGCGTTCTTATAAGACTGCCAAATGGAAATGAATTTCTTGTAAATATGATGAAAAACGCAGGTAAAATACTCCCTGGAGATACCGTCCTCGCAGAACAAAAAAATCTTACAGTCATTAAAAAAATACCTTTGTCTAAGAAATTCAATGTTGAGAAATTTGTAATAATAGAAAAACCAACAATAACCTGGAATGAGATTGGCGGCCTAGCTGAACAAATACAGGAAATACAAGAAGTAATAGAACTGCCACTCAAAAAACCAGAATTATTTGTTAAAGTAGGCATACAACCGCCGAAAGGAATACTTCTTTACGGCCCTCCAGGAACAGGAAAAACCCTGCTTGCAAAAGCAGTCGCATCTTCCACAAATGCGACATTCATAGAGCTTGTTGGTTCTGAACTTGTCCAAAAATTCATAGGAGAAGGATCTAAACTAGTCAAAGAGGTTTTTGAGCTTGCAAAAGAAAAAGCCCCTGCAATCATATTTATCGATGAATTAGATGCAATCGCCGCAAAAAGAATTGAAATCGGAACATCTGGAGAAAGAGAAGTCCAAAGAACATTCATGCAGCTGCTAGCTGAAATTGAAGGTTTTAAGCCGCTTGGAAACGTAAAAGTGATAGGCTGCACCAACAGAAAAGACATTCTTGATCCTGCAATCATCAGGCCAGGAAGACTTGACAGACTGATATATGTTCCATTGCCAGACAAAGAAGGATTAAAATCCATTTTCAAAATCCACACCAAAAACATGACTCTTGACAAAGATGTTGACATCAATAAACTAGCAAAAAAGATGGAAGACTTTTCCGGGGCAGAAGTAAAAGCAGTCTGCACAGAAGCGGGATACTTCGCAATAAGAAAGAACAAAACAAAGGTCAATATGGATGATTTAATTGATGCTGTAGATAAAGTAAAGAATGCTGAAAAAGACGAAGGATATCTTGATATGTTTGGATGAAATATCCTATTTTAATGAATTTCTTTAATTTATTTTTATTGACATGAAAGAATCCTACTCTCTAACTTTCCGAGACTGCCTCTTATACCTGAAGTTTTTCCTTCAATAAAAAGTGGAGAGCGTTCATAATCTTGAATAACTGCATGCGCTTTTTGAACAAACTCATACGCTGTCAATGCATCTCCATTTGACAAAGCAGTTCTGGCCTTGCTTTGAAAAGACTGCGCTTGATTGTTCATGTTATTAAATGCATTTC
>JAUYGA010000040.1 GCA_030690755.1 Nanobdellota archaeon | reverse complement strand
TTTTGTTTCATTCTTAATCTTTTAACCTCAAAATTTATAAATAAACAGATAAACAAAATACTAAACAAAAAGGCAAGGTCACAATGGTCTTAGAAAAGTTAAGCGAATCTCTGAAAAACACTCTTGAGAAGATAGCAAGGTCGTCTGTTGTAGATGAGAAGCTGGTCAATGAGCTTGTCAAAGATATTCAGAGAGCGCTTCTTCAGTCAGATGTCAATGTCAAGCTTGTTTTTGATCTGACAAAAGCGATAAAAGAACGCGCTCTTAAGGAGAAACCTCCTGCAGGAGTCACGCAGAAAGAATATCTCATCAAGATTGTTTATGAGGAGCTTGTCAAATTCCTTGGAGGGAAAGGCAGCAAGATTTCTGCTTCAACCAAGAAAAAGCCTTTCAAGATAATGCTTGTTGGTCTTTTTGGTTCAGGAAAGACGACAATTGCAGGAAAGCTCGGAAAGTTCTTCACAAAACGCGGATTTAAAGTTGCGCTTATAGGTTTAGATGTTCACAGGCCAGCTGCTCCTGAACAGCTTGAGCAGGTAGGCAAATATGCAAATGTCGCGACAATGGTCAATAAGAAAGAAAAAGATGCCATGAAGATAATAGCTCAATATGAAGCAGAGTTTCCAAAATATGATGTCCTGATTGTTGATACTGCAGGACGAGATGCATTGTCAGATGATCTGATAGATGAGATTAATGATATCAACAAAAAAATCCAGCCTGATGAGAATCTTCTTGTAATAAGCGCAGACATTGGCCAGGCTGCTGAAAGACAAGCCAGAGTTTTCCACGAGGCATGCAAGATTACTGGAATTGCGATAACAAAACTTGAAGGAACTGCAAAAGGCGGAGGCGCGTTAATCGCTTGTTCTGTGACTGGCGCTCCTGTCAAGTTTATCGGAGTTGGAGAGAAAGTTGATGACCTGGAAGAGTTTGACCCTGAGCGGTTTGTCGGCAGAATGCTAGGCATGGGTGATCTTCAGACACTTCTTGAAAAAGCAAAAGAAGCAATATCTGAAGAGGAAGCTCAGGATTTAGGGAAAAAATTATTGAAAGGAGAATTCAATCTTATTGATTTGTATTCGCAGATGGAAGCGATGAAGAAGATGGGGCCGTTGTCAAAAGTTGTTGAGATGATTCCTGGGTTCAGCCAGATAAAAATCCCAAAAGACATGCTGCAGGTTCAGGAAGGAAAACTTAAGAAATGGAAATACATGCTAAACTCAATGACAAAAGAAGAGCTTGAAGAGCCTGAAATAATATCTGCTTCAAGAGTTGATAGGATTGCGAAAGGCTCTGGATGTTCTGTCACAGATGTTCGCGAATTGTTAAAGCAATACAAGCAGAGCAAGAAAATGATGAAGATGATGAAAGGTAGTGGCGGTATGGATAAGATGATGAGACAGATGGGCGGTAAGCTGCCGAAAGGAATGTAATTTTTATTTGATAATTAATAAGTCGTAAGGCTAATATGAAACACTGTAGCCAGCAGCAATTCGCGAGGCTCCCTCAACAAAAACAGAAAAAGAGTTGAGGGGGTTGTCCCTTACGGGGCTTCAACGATACGTCAATAAAAACATTGACGAGCCGAGCCGCTGCTGGCCAAGCAGCGCGAGAGGGTTTCATATTAGCTGGGACTGAGTCGATTATATTTAAGTCGATTAAAGTTATGTTAATTGAGGTGATTTTGATGATTAAACTTGTTTTGTTGAGGCATGGAGAAAGCATCTGGAATAAGGAGAACAAGTTTACGGGCTGGACTGATGTTGATCTTTCTGATAAAGGCATTGAGGAGGCAAAAGAATCAGGGAGAGCGTTAAAAAAAGAAGGTTATGTTTTTGATCTTGCGTATACTTCTGTGCTTGTGAGAGCAATCCACACATTAGATATTGTTCTGAAAGAATTGAAACAGGAAAAAATCACTATTAAAAAATCCTGGCGCTTGAATGAAAGGCATTATGGCTCATTGCAAGGCCTGAATAAATCAGAGGTGGCTGAGAAGTATGGTGAAGATCAGGTAAAAATATGGAGAAGAAGTTATGATATCAGACCTCCTGAGCTGGATGTCAAAGATCCAAGATATCCTGGGAATGATCCGCTTTACAAAAACCTTAAGGACATAAAAAAATCTGAGATCCCAAAAACAGAATGTCTAAAAGACACGGTCGCAAGATTCATGCCTTATTGGACTGATGAGATTGTTCCTCAGTTGAAAAAGGGCAAACACGTAATAATCGCTGCGCATGGCAACAGCTTAAGAGCTCTTGTGAAGTATATTGATAATGTTTCAGAAAAAGACATCACTGAGTTGAATATTCCAACAGGGATTCCGCTTGTCTATGAGCTGGACGAAAAGTTAAGGCCAATCAAGCATTATTACCTTGGCGACCAGGAGAAGATAAAAGCTGCAATGGAAAAAGTTGCAAACCAAGGCAAGGTGAAGAGATAGTTTTTATTTGTCTTTGTATGCGCATGGCATCTTCAAACTTCTTGATGAAGCGGTGGAAGAAGCTATTTCTTCGGATGAGCTGTCACATTTAAGGAGAAATCCGGCAAAACAACACCACTAAAAAATAGCAGGAGTGCATGAAAAAGAAAAAAAGTTCTCAACTACTGAAAAAAGAGGATTATGAAAAAGCAAGTTCTCAGCTTGGTCACGATGCTCAGGAAGTCAAGAGAATCTTTGACATTCTTTTGTCAAAATAAATAGCCGTGCTAATTTTTCTGAGGCGCCTTGCAGCGGAGAAGTCATGATGTTTTAGCGAAGCGACCCTGCGAACGTTGAATTCCATCATAATTGAATAGTAGTAACAAAAAAGAAAAGTTTATAAGGGAATTAATAGTTATAAGTATTGCAATGGTTGAAATTGAAATCACAGACAATGTTCCTATGAAGACGAAAGTACTAAATCCTAGGACTATTACCCTTATACACCGGGATATTACAGATTTACTTGAAAGTATCGAACTTATAAATACTCAGGAAGGCTCTGAACTTTTACTTTTTGGAGACGATGGCAGGTATGATATTTATCCTGTTAATTGCACAATCGTTGGATATGGTTTTCGCAGGCACAATAAAAGTGGAGGAATTCAAATACCTGTCCGCTACACGGAAACAAAAATAGAAGGCGGTATTCAATTAGAAAAGGAAAGTATGGTTACAACACGAATTAATATTTTTTATAATACTCCGGAGCATATTCAAAGACTTCGAGATGATGGAAAAATATAAAATTTATAATTTGTATTTCTGCTAAAGTACTTTTATTGAAACCAACGTTGGAATTTAACGTAGTTGAAGTTTAGTGAGCATGGGAACTTTCAAACTTGTTTGAAAGCTACGAACGAAGTGACTATGAACACGATGAACTTTGAAATTTCCAGAAAAAAATAGTCGGAGGGTGCCTTGAAAAAAGAAAAAATGCGTTAAAATCGGAAAGGCAAGGCCGCTAAATGATGAAAGAATTATAAATTACTGTTTTCTGCATCTCTTATTTTCCTGACAATTCCTTTATCTGCATCCACTTCAATGAAATCGCCATCGTTAAAAATTTCTGTTGCGATGTGTGTTCCTACAACACAAGGTAATCCCAATTCTCTTGCGATAATTGCTGCATGAGACGTCACTCCGCCTTCATTTGTTACAATAGCACTTACTTTTCTCATGACTGAGACAAAATCCTGCCTCGTCATTGCAGCAACTAAGATATCACCCTCGTTTAATTTATCAAAATCGAGGTTTGTATGGATTATTTTGGCCTTGCCTGAAATTCTTCCAGGTGATGCGGGTCTTCCTTTTATCGTATTTGTTTTTATGGTTTTTTTATATAGGCCAAGTTCAGTGGCTTTTTTATCAGCATTATCGCCTGAGTAAATATCTATTTTATCTTTAAATTGCAAAAGCAAAAATGACTTTTTTCTTTTCTTGATTTCTTCTTTATCAAATTGTTCTGAATTTTGCAGATGCAATTCGATTTCTTGGTTTGTCAGTAAAGCTACTTCTTTGACATTTAATCCTAGTCTTAGCCCAATCTCCTGATAAAATTCCATTATTGTCAAATTTAATTTCTGCCTAATCATGTCCCTGTAATCTCTGAGGAAAACTGCGTCTTTCAGCATGTTGATAAGGTTTTTGAGCTCTGGCTTTGGTTTTAATTTTTTCAATATGGCATCAAATTCCTTTTTTCTTTCTTTGAAAGAAACTTCAATTTTTTCTAGCTCTTTTTCTGGGTCAGCTACAGAATCAAGTTCCTCAGCGAAATGTCCAACAGAATAAGGTTCGTGGTCAAAATCATACATTGGGATGTGCTGATATTTTTTAGCGTGCTTATTTAGCAGTTGTCTTAATCTTTCCTCTTCAACTTTATTCTGTTTTAGAGCAAGTTTTAGCAAGTCAATTCTTTCATTAGTCACATCATTTGGCACTAGCGGAATTGAAAAAATCCTTGAAAGCTCTTTTACTTCATTCTCATCATTAATAACTTCCTTAAGCATTGACTCAAGTTTAATAACAATTCTTTCGCATATTCTGAAAACCATCCACATACGAGTGTAATAATTAGCATGATGCTCTGAGAATCGAGAAAATAGCTTTGCTAGTTCTTTATCGGATAATTTATCTGCATCTTTGATTAAGTTTCTTATAAGCTCATAAGTTTCTTCAACAAATTTCTTTGCTTCGGGCATCAAGCTAGCTACAATTTTCGGGTCATCCAGTAATTTATCTAAATCTTCGTTGAACTTTTTAAGCTCTTGTGCATCAATGAAATAATCAGTCTTTTTTCCATTGTAATAAACCAAAGTGTTATTTATTCCAGTGCGGTATTTTTTATTGAATAAACTACCAAAGCCATAATTCCATGCGATTGCTACTTGCACAGCTAGTCTTCTTGTTACGAGATGCTGCCAATTGATATTATCCATTTTTACGCCTCAAAATTTTCTTTGTCTTTTATTGAACGAATAATGATACATCCACTATCACTCAAACCCAACTCATTGTCCTTTGCATCTTTTTTTATCAGAAATACGGTAAAGCCACCACCATACTTTTCTCCGATAAGTTTGCTTGCTTCAAGAGCTGCTTTGGCTTCTTTTTCAGAGTCATCACAATACGTTGCCATTATCTGGCCTTTTTCTCTCAATTTTTCATAAACTCTCAGAAAAGTTTCTACTGGCTTTTGATTACCAGCATTTGCTTCTTCAGATGTAACCAATGCTGAGACATAGTCTTCAAGCTTAGCACCATGAATAAAACTGCGAGCCATCTGATATGTGCCCACTGTGATTAACACTCTATCTTCTCCTCGCTCTTGCTCTCTTGCCAATTGTTCAACTACACCATCTAAAGCATCAACTCTTATGCTTCCATTGAGAATACCGTCTTCCTGAGCTCTCGAAATGTTCCTTGTAGCATCTTTATCGTTAAATAACTGCTTCTTGATATCTGCATTTGGTTCAAGCCAAAGAATTTTTATGATGGCATTATCCCTTTCAGCAGCATTAGCAAGGGTTCCGCCAAGGTCATATCCATGAACGACTCCTGAATTGCCTGGTTTATATCCTGGGCTTTCATAGTCTCCTGAATAGGGCAATCTTATTATTTGTCCTGACAACAATGAGGCAAAGTGCCTGTATTCTGTTTCTTGTGGTTTCATAATCTAGTCAAAAAGACGCAAAGCATATAAGTCTTTGGGGTGGTCTTTACCACCTCAAAGCGAAAAGCTTAAAAACAAAGGGATATTTCAATGATAAATGTACCAAGAAATACTGCAAAAAGCTGGACTTTCCCTTAATGAAGCGAGAGTATACGAAGCGTTGCTAAATCTAGGCGAAGTTAATGTAAATAAGATCTCCATTAAGTCAAAGGTTCATCGAAGAAATGTATATGACTCCCTAAACAAGCTTATAGAAAAAGGCCTTGCTTCTGAGACATTCATCAAAGGAGAGAAGTCATTCAAGGCAATTAATCCTGAAAGGCTAAAAGAGATTATCAAGGAAAAAGAAACCGCTCTAGATATGTATCTCCCCGATATGAAAAAACTTTACAAATCTGTTGAGCCAGAAGCAGAAGCGTATTTTTTCAGAGGAGTTGAAGGCTTCAAAAATTATCTGCAACTAATTCTTGAACAAAAACAGACGGTTTATTTTATCGGCGCAAAAGCATTTTGGCTTGACCCGAGATTAAAACATTACCTTAGACATTTTGACAAAGAAAGAAAAGCTCAAGGCATCAAATTCGTGCACCTATTTGATTATGAAGTAAGAAAAGATAAGCCAGAAATACTAAAACTAGTCGGAAAACCATACAAATTTCTTCCAAAAGAATACTCAAGCTTAACAGCAGTTGATATATTCGGGGATTATGTAGTGACATTTGTCGGTGTTAAGCCAGGACAACTAGATGAAGAGCCTTTGCAATTCGTACTCAAAAGCAAAACATTAGCAGATGGCTACAGAAAATACTTTCAATTCATGTGGGATAATTGCAAAGAAGAATAATTGAAAAACGCTATTTTCTTAAGTGTCTTAAATGCTGTTTTCTAGAATTTCATGTCTTTGCCGAAATCATTTCCAGATCCGAGATTGCCCATATTTCCAAAATCATTTCCGCCTGCGCCGCCTGTTCCGCCCATATTACCAAGATCACCCATGTTTCCGAGATCGTTTCCTGCGCCGCCTGTTCCCAAGTCTCCGCCAAATGATGTTGCTCCGCCGCCTAGGTCTTCACCTTTCTCTTCTGCATAAGTGCCAGGGTCAGGTGTTAGCCTATCTACTATTTCGATTACATAATAAAATACTGGGAAGAATATGAATATGGACAGCAGAAATTCCCAGGACAAATCTACAAACCCATAGATTATTGGTGTAAACATCAATGTAAAGTAAGTCGTCACCCTTACTCGTCCTAGGAAATGGATTGATTTTTTCAATCTTATCCCTTGTATTACAACATAAAGTCCATAAACGAAAATGAACAAACATAAGAAAAGCCGCAATGATAGGTCAAAATAGTTTATTTTTGCTGCTTCAGACATGGAAGTTATTGTTGTTCTTGCCCAGTCTACTCCGACAAAAATGAGAACACCGCCATTAGAGATTGCGTTTCCAAGCGATGTTCCTTTTTTTTCCTGGAAAAACTCGGCGAGAATCCAGCCAAACAGGATTGGAACTACAATCCACAACATCTTCGGATGAACAAACGGAGCTGCAAATAAGAAGAGCCAATCCTTGAATAGCTCCCACAAAAACATTAATGCGCTAGACCACCATACCATATCTGTTGAATTGACGCGTGGCTTTAAAAGGTTTTAATACCACTCATGCGTACTGATTGATGAAGATGGCAGGACTGAGCACAGCATCCAGCGTTCTGCATGCCGTTTTAGAAACCTATTTATAGCACTTAGTTATCTTATTTTAAAAATTAAAAATAAAACAATGCGTTTTGAAAAAGAGGCTATTCATGACAAAATTATTCCAGTTGCTTATTGAAGATATGAGTTGTTTTGGTGGATTTTCATTTTTATTCTTCTATCTTGGATTCCTTCTTTTCACAGGGCATAAACTTCTTGTTTTGGCAGTCGCTGTTTCATTATTTTCTGGCTTATTGATAACATCATTGATAAGGCTGATATATCACAGACTTAGACCTGAAAACAAGAACCGAAAGCATAAGATGATTTTTCACAGCATTTTTGAGAAGATTTATGATGCATCTTTTCCTAGCATGCATGCAATGTCTGTCTCGATTGTAGCATATTCGCTTTACTTCTTTGACAACAGGATGGCAATTCTTGCAGTAATAATGGCAGGCATGGTCTATTATTCGAGAAATTATCTGAAAAAGCATTACTGGACAGACATAATTGCAGGAGCAGTTCTTGGATTGATAATAATAATATCGATGCTTAAGCTGCTGAATGTTTGAAATATCAGCGAAATTTATTGTATCTAATGAGGATAATAATATCCTGTTGAAACAAATAAAGAAAGAGTTGCTAAGGGAAAATGCGCTGCTTATTGAAAAAATTTATATGGGTGAGGCGCAGATAAAAAAAGATGAGGTTGTCAAGGCAGATGTCTCTATGGGTGACAAGGAAATAGATGGTTTGTTAATGCATTAAGAAATCAATTGTTCTGCATCATTTTATTTATGGGTTTGAGCAGGATAAAATTATCATCAATTGTTTTGGCCATAGAAAAGATGTTTACAATTAAGTTCTGAAAGATTAAATCTGCTGAATGTGTCAAGTATGTTTCATAAAAATTTTAGCTTCTTTGAAGTAGAAACATTTTTAAAATAAACTGAACTCCGGACATTTATGGAAAATAAACCGCCCGTTGCAAATGCATTGGATATTGCAGAAAATGTAGCTAAAATAATATTTGAATCTGCATATGGAAATAAAATATTTGGAGAAATCAGGGACATTTTATTGTTTGGCTCAACATTGACAGGCAAATCATATAAATCATCTGACAATAAGACGCCTCACGACATAGATCTTCTGGTCATCCATGATCTCTTTCTATTAAATGAATTAGGGATGTTCACAAAGTATGATAATAAAACAAGTCGAACAGTCCCTGATTTTGATGCAGATATCACTCAGCAAAGGAATAGTCCAGAAAGCATTCTTGAAGAGATGGGTTCTAAATTGGGGCCAAACAATTATGCTTTCAGAGAAAGAATAGATAACGGAGATAGAGAACACCCTGGATTGTTTACTCAATGGCAGGGTCTGAGAAAAGTAACAGGTGCTGGGACAATCATACAATATGGCGGTGTCATGAACTTGGCAGAGCTCGGAGAGGTTAATATTCCTATCAAAGAAATAAATCCTTCCAGCCCTGAAGCAGTAAAAGAAGGCTATAATCATATTTCCGAATATTTCAATAAGGCTTTTGACGAAAAGTTTGCTTCAAAATTCACTGTAAATAAAGTCAAGCAATTTCTTGAACAGCAAGGATTGTCTATTAAACAGACCTTAGATATTATTGTCATGAACCAGGGCTTGCTAAAACCAGGAGATGATTATCAGGAGGAAAGAAACCTTGCAATGAAACAGTCAGGCGATCCGACTTTTTGGAATTCTATAATGGTTTCAGGGAGATTATACAACCAGTTGTCAGGAAAGTTTGATATTTCTTTTAATGAAAAATATCCTGGTTCTGCTGAACTTTTTCGGCCTTAAGGTCAGGTAAGTCTTAGCTTAAGGTTGAATTTAGAAACTGGCATCTATTCTTCAAATGGATTTTTTTTAGCAGGTGTTAATCTGTGAGCAATGCTCTGGCAAGAATTAGCTGTAATGCATCAGGAACCTTTCATTTGATGATTGCAAAAATTCAATTCCATAATTTCCCTTAAACATTGCATGGATATATTTGAAATTCTGCGTATCTTTGTCTAAGACAATCCTCTTGAACGGCGTATGGTTCATGACTTTTGAATAGTATTCAGTTGCTGCATTAACCTGTTTGGTGGTGGCAGTATGTACTAGCGTCTGGTTTTTCTTATATACTTCAAGAATATCAAACCGATTCTTTAATCGCGCTTTTTGCGCATGGGTCTCGTGCTTATAATATCGAAAGCCTTTGTTTTGCAACTCAGCCACGATTATATTGTGAATATTTCCTGAATCTGAACAGATTAAGTAAGATACATTGCCTTCTGCAGCATAATCTGGGCCATTTGCAGTTTTTCTTTGAGAGAAAGTTCTTTCTATCACTTCATCAATGAATTCAAATTCTTCTAATTCTGCTGCCATGACTGTCAGAAAATATAGCTAGTAATTAAAGTTTGTTGTATTGGGTATGTGCATAGCATCCTAAGGTCAAAATTCATTAATC
>JAUYGA010000032.1 GCA_030690755.1 Nanobdellota archaeon | reverse complement strand
TCCATCCGCTCTCTGCGCCATTCAATTTTCGCGAAAAATATTTTTTCCAATAAATATCTGATCATAGCGGTAGTTTTAGGATTTGCTTTCCAGCTTGCGGCGATCTATCACCCGTTTCTCCAGAAAATCCTCAGAACGGTTTCGCTGGACATTTACGACTGGTCATTAATCGCGTTCGTTTGCGCGGCGGAAATAATGCTGATTGAAAGCGTGAAATATTTTTTCATATTTAAAAAGAAATAAATTGCCGCATTGCTAAAATGTTGTATTGCTTATATGTCTTAACCTTGAATTAACAAAGTTTTTTAAGGAATTATAGGACGCTTTGTTCCGCGTCCAACCTCCTTGCGGAACAAAGGTCTTATGGTTGCTTTAAAACATTGCGCCCTAAAAAAATACAAACAAAAATAAAATAAAATAAAATAAACAAAATAATCCTTCATTCATAAAGGATTATTTTTTATATTTTCAGAAGTCTTGAATTTTTGCATGGGTGTCATTGACAAGAACAAGGTTTTCTGCTAGACTGTTTTGATGATAAAAATCGTGGCAGAAATTGTTCTTTAACAACTGAATACTCGCTAGAGGTGGAATTTGGTTGTTTTTTTGTTTTTTAAAAACAGCTTAACTCCACCTTTAGTGGAAAATAAACAAGGAGGTGCCAATAATGGCAGTTAGAATAGTTAAAGAAACTAAAACTTTGTCTGAGTTTCCCGACTTAGACTTAAAGACACAGCCTTTAGATAGCGTTATACAGGAGGCGTTATCAAGAGTAAAACGGGAAAGTGCTGAAGAAAAAAAGAGCGTGAAGGTTTATGTTCCGGAGAAATGTGATTTAGAAATATCCGATAATGATGTTTCTATTCATGTTTCCAAAGGGAACAGTATAGATATGGAAAAATTACTCAAAGAGGTTACTTTACTTCTTCAGCAAAGACACAACCTTTCAGAGTTTAATTCCCAAATGGCGATAAGCATTCGCCATGGCAAGCATAGTGTCCAATTCATAAGCGGGCACTTGAAAAGAAACGACAAAGAAGAATTATTGCCAATGCATGAAGTTTTGAATCATCGCGACCAAACGATGATTAGGACATTAAAAACTCTTAAGAGCTACGAGATAAAATCAACTCTTTCAAATGAGTTAGATTCATACTCTTTGCAAGACAGTAATATTGCAATGGGATTTCTCAAAGAAGCAAAAGAAGCTATTCTCGAAGGCGGTCCAAGAAAAGAGGCAGCTCAAAAGTTTGGTTTCAAGATCATGGCAAAAAAATCCGAAGGAGTGGTTCCTAATGGCATGGAAGGACAAACCTGTATCGCAGAAAGACTCTGCGTATATGCCGAAGAATACAATAGCGAAGATGTTGCCAATAAGGTAATTGAAACTTACCGCATGGCGCAAAAGGTGAGAAATAATCCGCCAGTTATTATGGGATTGAAAAACGAAATTGAAATCCACGCAGATAAAAAAATAATATCTCTCAGCAGAAAACATAGCGACAGCAAAACTTTTTCAGAGTTTTTAACCAAACTTTTTGAAATCGTAGGCGTAACTGATGTAAGCGCGCTAACTTTTGAGTATCAAAAGGAAGTAGTTGTTGAAGATACGCCATTCCAGAAATGGCTTGCTGCTCAGGCAAAACATGCAGAGAGGATCCTAAATTGGACAGAAGACAATAAGCACAACATAAACTTTAGCTTGTTGTCAATAAGTATCCTGCTGCTGTTCGCTTTTTTGCTAAGAATAAACACATTATTTGAAGCAACAATGATAATGGTTCCGTCGCTGGTCGTTATAGCCGCCGCTTTGCTTTTTAGCGGAAAAGATAAAATAGTAAGAAAAGTAGGGCAAAGATCAGTTGTTTTTGCTTTCTACGCTTCCTTTGCTATTGCAGGAATTTTAGCAGTCATATCTTTTGATGAATATCTGTTGTTATTAAAAATTGTTGCTGCAACAGTTGCAGTATTTATAGCATGGATATTTATCGCCGCTGAAACAGAAGAAAAGAGAGACGAAGCGATAAGGAAATTAAAAGAATGGTTAGCAAAAACAGCTAAAAATCTGGAGATAAAAATAAACGCTTTTGGTAAAAAAGCCCTTGCTAATAAAGCTTTTGTCTCCACATTGACCGCGTTTCTGGTTGTTGTGGGCATTGCGCTGACTATAATGATTGGAGTGGTAATGGTGCCAGTTATAATTTTTATGGCGCTGTTTATTCCCATTGTGATAATGCTAGACAGGCAGTTTTGGCAAGAGATTGAGGCAGACAGAGAAAGAACGCTGGATAAATTTTTTGAAGACTTCAGGGCAAAAAGAGAGGATTTGCCGGAAGCATGCGAGGTGAGGTTCGAAATTACGAAATGTAAGAAGCTAAGAAATCCATTCAGGGGTATTCCTACAAAACTTGCGAAATACGCAAAAAATAAATATCCCAAGAGTTTAACTTTGAATGGGTTTAAACAAACAGCCCAAAAACTGATAACAGGAAAATGGGCTGAAAAAACATTACGAGGTGAGCAATAAGCTTGCCTCTTTTTTTTTACAAAACTTTCGCCAACCATCTACCTCCCCACCACAATCATCCCTTTCTCCGCGTCAATTTTGACAAGGGCGTCTTTTTTGATTTTCCCTTCAATAATTTCCAGCGCTAATTTATCTAAAATTTCGTTTTGGATAACTCTCTTCAACGGCCGGGCGCCGAAGGAGGGTTCGTAGCCTTTTTGG
>JAUYGA010000010.1 GCA_030690755.1 Nanobdellota archaeon | reverse complement strand
TCATAAGGTCAAAATTCCTTCAACTAACATCTGCATCCGTTTAATAATTATGGACTTTTTATATATTTTTCTTAATAAAATATCAAATTTGTCCAGAAATAACAATAAAAGCTGGACAAAAAGCGAAACATTTAAATATTTGTTAGACTACATTTATTTCAAAAGAAGGGCTCTCTGGATCCACCCCCAATCGTTCACCAATTCTATAATGAATTCGGAGAGCCTTCTTAAAAAAATCGGGTTGTAGCGTCACAAAACAGGAGTTAGCTATAGCCATGTTAAATGCAAAAGACAAGAAAATCATTGAAGTGCTTAAAGAGAATGCGCGTATGCCTATTAGGGATATTGCCAAGAAGACTGCACTCCGGCCGAGCACTGTCCATCTAAGATTGCAGAAGATGCTTGAAGAGGGCATAATTCAGAAGTATACTGTCAAGCTTGACAATGCTAAAATCGGGGAGAATTTTATTGTTTTTATGCTTGTCAATACTGAAAAAGATTTGGGAAAGGTTTTTTTGGCAAATCCGCATATCAAAGAGGTTTTTGGGATAACTGGCGAATACGATTTGATGCTGAAATTGAAATTTTTTGACATAACTGAGTTTAACCAATTTGTTTTGGATCTCAGGAAAAACGAGAATATCAGGAAAACTTTGACAATGGTAGTCACTGCTGAAGTCAAGGAAGAGTTATAGAGTTCTGTAGAAAATAAGGGTTGTATTAATATGCAAAAATTATTCTGATTACACCATGATATGTCCCTAGGGATATCCCTAATTGTAGGATACTTTTAGAAGAGAATGCCCAACTCATTTTAGGAACCTTCTTTGTCATCAAAGGTCCTGATGCATATAGAACGAGGAGTTAGTTTAAAGAAGCATAACTTGTTTCAACAAGAGATATCTTTATTATTCTTTTATCTCTCTTGAGTTTTTCAAGGCCAGATTTAGATATGTACCCACTAAAATCAGGATTGTATGGAAAAATGTGTCTTACTTTGAAATCATTTTCTGAAAGGTTGGCGGTAACATTTTCATATAGCTGTGTATAATAGATGCTTTTGATTTTATTTTTTTCATCTTCATTTTCATATGATGATATATTTGTATCTTTCAAAATATTGTCGATAGGAAGGATATAAACTCTTACTCCCAAATTTTTCCCTAACTCTTCTATTACTCTTAAATCTATTTTTAAAATCGAGTCATTATTGAGCTTTTGTAATACTTCTTCAGAAGTTATTTCTTTGCCAAAATCAACAAACAACATTTCTCTATCTGCTTCGATTTCTTTTGTTAACTCTTCAAATGGGACTTCTATGTTGGCTGTGTTTTTATTTATTTCCTTTACCACTTCATCTATTTTAACAAATTCGTCGTTTTTAGAACATCCGCTAATCAAAACTAAACCTATAAGAGAGATTAAAAATAAGGTTTTTACCTTCATAAGAACCTATACTCCGTTAAATTATATAATTCTTTCTGAGGTATCCAAAACTGAATGCCTGCAAACAGGTTTGTATGGATCTGGCAATTAAAATAAAAAAATGGAATAGTTTAGTAAAAGTTGGGAACTTTCCTTTAATTATAGTGACCATTAGGCGAATGTTAGCTCGTCCAATGAAAACAAAAAGGTCGGAGCCGATGCTGCCTGGTATTTGTTGAGTAGTCACCTGTCGAACGAAGTGAGACTCGCTTCGCCACAGAGACTCGATTCGCAACCAAAGTGAGATTTAGGATGAAGCGAATCTGTAAAGAACATCGATAAAGAATAATTTAAAGGAAGATGCAGGGTGCAGTTCATGCACCCTGCTTTTTGGACGGAAGGTGTGTAATATTATTTTTGTTAAAAAACTGACTGCATTTTTCGCAACCTTCGATAAAGCTTAGAGTTGCGTTGTCCGGCTTTATGCCGGACGCGGGTATCGCTGAGTTGGCACTTGTCGAGTGAAACGAGACTCGCTACGCCACAAACGCTATACCGGAGACTTTTTCTCTGAGTATGTATAGGGTGCAACCCTTACGACTGAAGGTGTGTAATTTTGATTTTCTCTAACTTTAGTAAGTAATCCCTTTATTAATACGTTATTAACCGCTCTTCTAAAGACTATGTTAAGACTAGACTTTCATAAAGTTTAAAAAGTGTATCTTCTGAAGAGTAGTTATGCTAGTAAACGATATAGTTGCATATATGCTTAACAAACCAGTATGGTTTAGATTGTCAGACTTAATGTTGGGCTTCTTTTCCATACTTTTAGCATTCTTAATATCGCGATATGCATACAGGTTCTATAAACAGGTAAATAAGACCAGTTTGCTGTATTTCAGCAATGCATTCTTCCTTCTCGGAATATCCGCTACAATGCTGTTTTTATTCAATTCTGTGATGTTTCTGAAGAATCATACAAACCTTTCAGGCTTTCTTTATTCAAGTTTAGGGCAGTGGATAGGCATGATATTCATCCTTATATTCATTCTCGTGACAATATCAGCGTTTTTAAACCTTGTTTTCATTACATTAGGCCAAATAAACAATAAAACGAAGTTTTTAATCTTTTTAATGGTTCTTGTGGTTGTTATGTCAGTTTTCAGGGGCCTTATATACTTTTATATACTTGTTTTGGTCCTTTTGGCCTTTATCTTATACCACTCAATAGTAAATTATATTAATACGAGGCACTTTCTTTCGTTTGGGTTTTTGATAGCAATGCTATTCATGGCGCTTTCCTTTGTTTTTAACCTATTTGTGCCTGCAAACACCTTTTATTATGCAGTTGCCCAATTGTTTAGCTTTTTGGCGCTTGCAGTGATATTGGTCGAGATAAGGATGCTTTCAAAGACTGATGAAAAAGATTTTTAGATTTCAAGGGGGTTTAGGGCTTTCACAAAGCAGCAGGATTAGATGATTGCTAAAGCTAAATGTTTTGCAATCTGATTAACTTGATTTGCTGATTAGCTCAAGGTCATTATGGGAAAGAAACGAGAAAGACTGGAAATAATCTATGACATATTATCAGTCATAAGAAAGCAGCGCAATGAATGCAAACCAACGCATATTCTTTATAAGTCAAATCTTTCCCATCAAATGATGAATGAATATCTCCAGGAGTTGATACAAAACGGCCTTGTAGTTGAAAACACAATAAAAAATTCTAAGTTCTATTCTCTTACAGACAAAGGCTTTAATTTTCTTGAAAAGTACGGCCAAGCAATGGAATTTGTTAAAGGGTTTGGTCTTTAAATAATCCGAATCCGCCTTTTTTCATCTAATCAAGTTCTCAATTTTTCTAAAGTGTTTTTCATTTCATCAATTCCATAGTATGAGTGCCAGTCCCATTTTTCTGGTTGGCCGATTTCGTGTGCAATAACTTGTCTTATGTATTGGGATGGGATTACCTCTGGAATTTGGAATGTGAACTTGTTATCATATTTATCTTCAAAAAACAAATATGGTGCTGCTTTGTTTTCTTTCAATTCTTCCAATGAACTTATTTTTTTTGAACTAAAGTGCTTTGATAAGCGCTTCAAAATATTTGTTTCGTCTATTTCTACTGGTACAGCATGTATGTGCGCATGCATTACACAGCAGCCTCCTTTTTCTCTTTCAGATGCAGGGCCATGTTCGAATAATATTGGTTTTTGGTAGTTTTCTGCAAGAATTATTTTGGTTCTGTCCACTACGTATTTCAGTTCTGAAAAAAGATTTTCAGGAAGGGCTGCAATTGATATGTGATGTTTTTTTGATGCAATAAGCAGATATCCTTCTACAATCTGGCCAAGCGACGGAAAAACAACAAAGTTATCTGTATCAAAAATTATTCTGTTGAATTTTTCTGATCCTGCTCCAAGACAGAAATATCCCTGTTCAAATTCTTCACAAAATTGGCACCCCATCCGGGACTGGAGAACCGTCCTAGATATATGTTTGTGTGACTCTTAAAGGGACAAAAAGTACTATTTTTCAAAAAGTTTATATTGGCAGCGACTTTATTGAAGAACATGGATGGTATAAAAGCATTGCAGAAACTTGGTTTGACAGAGTATGAAGCTCGAGCATATTTTTCTTTAGCAAGGATTGGTCCGAGCACTGTTCGAGAGATTGTCTTTGACAGCAAGCTTCCTAGAAATAAGGCTTATGAGGCTTTGCAGAGATTGGAAGAAAAAAATAAAGTAGCTTATCTTCCGGTTTCTCCAAGAAAGTATAAGATAATCAGTCCAGAATCATTTAAGGAAGACATTTCTCAGCTTAATGATTCAGTGAATTCTCTCATAAAATTGATGAGTCAGCCAAAAGCAACTGAATTCAAGGATTTGTTTTGGGTCATAAAGAGCAAGAAAGCCATTGAGGAGAAATTGGCATTGCAGAATACAAAAGCGCGTAAAGAGATTTTGTCCTGTAACACATTATCTAAAATCCTTTATGGTAATATCCGAACTATGAAGCAGACTGTTGACCGCGGCGTTAAGGTAAAAATGATATCAACTTTTGATAAGAACAGAATTCCTTCTTACAATGCCTGGCTTAAGACAGGCGCCGAGATAAGGGTTTTTAATCACGATAAATTCGGCCCTCTGCTTCCGAGAATAACAATCTTTGATGGAGAGATTGCCCGATTGACCTTAGGTGAGCCGGAAGTCAAAAAAGAGGGAGATTACATTACTCTCTGGACAGAAAGCAGGGCCTTTTCAAATATGTTGAGGAATCATTTTCTTGAAATGTGGAAGAAATCTAAGCCGATTGAAAAATTTATTTAAGAGGGCAACCAGGGTTATGCACTTCATGCATTTTATCTTGCGTGATGTTATGTTTTTGCAGCTCAGTTTTGCTAATTAATAAATTTCTTTGTGTGCTTATCCAGTCAGGAATGACTTTCTCTTCCATTTTGCCGCAGCTGTAAAAATCATACTCAAAAAAAATTGCCACATCATCTAAGCTAGAAAATCTCGGATCATTATTGTCTAATAAATTTATGCCCATGGTGCCGTACTTTCCTTTTTCTTTGTAAATGAACACTGCATGCGCCTCGCTGCTCATTTTACCGTTCTTATTTTTACTTGCCATTAAAAGATAAGTTGGTTCATAACCATTATCGCTTAAAAGAGCGGCTGCCGCAACTGTTGCGTCGGCGCAGTCTGCTTTTCTCTCTTCATGCGTTCTCTTAAATGATTTTACAAACGCGCCGCTTATGTTAGGTTCAAGGTAAACCTGAATATATTCTTCAGCTTGTTTAGGTGTTTTAACATATTCAATTACCTCTTTGTAGCTCATACTTGCATAGAATTCTTTTTTATTATTGTTCTTGCGTACAGACGAAATTGCTTGATATGTGGAAAAAATTAATGCTGCTGCTATGCCTAACAAACAAGCTTTAGATAAGGTAGTTGATTTTTTAATTTTACTTTCCAAGTTTTCTTTTTTTTGTTTCATCTAGTTAAAAGTTCATCTTTGATATTTAAACTTTATTGTTTTTACCTCTTAGAAGTAGTATGAACTTTAGCATGGTGCACACTATTTTCTTCTCAGTTTTTAATGGTTCACTAAACTAGACCGATAGGTTTAAATATTTAAACTAATTAGTTTACTAAAATGAACCTTTTGAAATCGCTTGACAGGCATATTTTAGGGATAATTGAATATTTCACAAGTTTAGACGATGAAATCACTAGGGGAAAAGCCGCAAAAGGTCTTAAACTTTCAAAAGCGACTGCTGTTAAATACTTTGATCTTCTTGTTGATAATGATGTTTTAGTCGAGAGAAAAATAGGCAATCTCAAACTTGTTAAACTCAACAGAAATTCCAGTATGGTCAAGGAGATAAAAAAATTGATATTGTTGTCCTATCTCTATCCGGTTCAAATAGGGGGTGCAGAAGTTTATCTTTTTGGCAGTTCTGCCAGAGGGGATTATAATTCATCGAGTGATATTGACATATTGGTGATTGGCAAATTGCGCAGGGAAGACCTGGTTGAAAAGACAGAAAAGCTTGAAAAGAAAACCAAAAGAAAGATAAACTGGCAAATATTCACGCCGCAGGAATGGTCGGTGATGGCCGGCAAGGACAAGGCTTTTTATGAACGGGTTGAAAAGGATAAAGTGAAACTAAACTCTGATTAAGGGGGATAATGATGCAAATTGATGATCTAAAAAAACAATTATTGGCAGACAAGGACGCGTTCTTAGATATCATAGGCCAGCATAAGACAAAGCATCAGCTTAAGTCTGCATTGCTCGCAGGCCATAATGTTATAATTGTAGGCGCTCCAGGTATTGGTAAGACCACTCTGGCCAAAAATCTTGCCAAGCTTCTTCCAGATCTTGAGGTTAATGATTGCGGTTTTAATTGCAGTCCTGATAATCCGATATGCCCTTCTTGCCGGTCTAACAAGAAACAGAAAGTTAAGAAGATTTCTGGCGATCAGCGTTTTGTCAGAATCCAGGGAAGTCCAGATTTAACAGCTGAAGATCTGATTGGGGATATTGATCCGATAAAAGCCATGAAATTCGGTCCTCTTTCTTTTGAGGCCTTTACGCCAGGTAAGATTTTCAAGGCAAACAATTCTGTCTTGTTTTTTGACGAAGTAAACAGATGTCCTGAAAAATTGCAGAACGCATTGCTTCAAGTGCTTAGCGAGAAACATGCGACTATTGGAAGCTATGATGTTGATTTACCTGCAGACTTGGTCTTTATTGCCACTATGAATCCTGAGGATAGCAGCACAGAACCATTAAGCGATGTTTTCCTTGACCGTTTTGATTTGATTTACATGGATTATCCTGAATCTGTTGATATTGAAAAAAGGATTGTCAGGACAAAGGGATTTGCATTTGACGTCAAGTTTCAGGAGGAACTTTTCCATGCAATGATTGCTTTTGTCCGTCTTTTAAGAGAGTCAAAAAAACTTGAGAAAAAGCCAAGTGTCAGGGCTTCCATCAGCTTATATGAACGCTCTCAGACTAATGCTCTTTTGAAAAAAAAGAAAAAAGTCGATGAAGAGGATGTTCAGGAAGCCATCAAGTCTGTTCTTGCTCATCGAATCAAGCTTATACCTTCTGCAAAGTATCTGAAAACGCCGGAAGATTTCTTAGAAGAGGAGTTTAAGGACTTCTCTAAATTTTTACCTAGGGCGACAGAGAAATCAGAAGAAGGTCCCTGAATCAGGTTATGATAATGTCGAGCTTGGCGAGCAGGAAAAAGCAGAGGAGCTTAGCGGCAAGCTGCGCTTTGATAATGTTGATGATAAGCTTATGCATTCTGTTTTGGAAAATGACCAGCAGATAATCAAGGAAGGTAAAATAATTGGCGAGGCATTCAATCAAGGTCTTTCTTCTTTCACGCCAGACTTGATGTTTGAGAATATGGTCAGGAATTTTAAGGGCGCAGAGCAGATTTATGGCCAGTCTCTTCTTCGCCAGCTTACAGGTTACAGTTCTGAATATATTAACAGGAACATTAACATCCCGGAGTTTCAGAAGGAACTCAAGAAACAGCTTGCTGATACTTTTGATAAGCTCAAGGAAGATGGTCTGTTGACGAATGATGGAATAACAGAAAAAGGGTTAGAAGTTGCGGCAATAATAAATTATGTCGAGGAGATAGATAAATTGTCTTCAAAAGGTTTTGGCGAAAATATTACAAAAAAGCGCGCGCTTTATGGCGATAAGGCTGATTTTAAATCTTTTTCAAAGAGCGATCGTTACAGGGATATTGCAATAAAAAGGTCTGTTAAGACGGCTATAAGAAGAGGTCATGAAGTTCTTGATTTTTCTGATCTGAAGTCTGTTGAGCGAACAAAACGCGGTTCGATTTCATTGATTTATGCTATTGACGCATCTGGAAGCATGCGCGGCAAAAAGCTTGAGGTTGCAAAAAAAGCAGGCATAGCTCTTTCATTCAAAGCGATTCAGGAAAAGGATAAAGTCGGTTTGATGATTTTTGGTTCGGAAGTAAAGACTGCGATTCATCCGACAACTGATTTTAAGAAGCTTCTGCTTGAGATAACTAAGACAAAAGCATCAAAAGAGACAAATCTTTCAGATACTCTGAATAAATCAATTGAATTGTTCCCTTCTATTAATATGACAAAGCATCTTATTTTGATAACAGATGCGCTTCCTACTGTTGGAAAAAAACCTGAAGAAGAAACTTTAGAGGCTGTTTCAAAGGCAAGGACTGCAGGAATAACAATCTCTCTTATTGGAATTGACCTTGATAAAGAAGGCAGGAATCTGGCTGAGAGGATTGTTCAGGTCGGAAATGGCAAGCTTTATGTTGTCAGAGATTTAGAAAACATTGATAAGATTGTTTTGCAGGATTATTATTCGTTGCATTGATACGATTGAGGACTGATTGTTGGCATAAATTTTTTTATGTATTCTTCCTTCATTGCGATGATGCAGTCTCCGTTTCCAATATATGCAATCATATCTTTTGCTTTTGCGCCTAAATGTCTTGTTAAGTGTTTTGTTAAGTTTATTCTTCCGATACTATTGACTTTTATTTTTTTTGACATAACAAAACATAGTCTTTCAAGGTCATTTGATGGTCGCTCTAAAAATTCTTCAAATTTTTTCCCCCAGTTTAGTTCATCATATATTACCAAAATGTTTACTGTTTCAGGACCAGCGATTAACGAAGAGGGGTGTGCATAATATGTTTTATTTGGAGGATTTATTATGGCGGTAATGTCCTTAAATGTCTTTGGTAAAGATAGTTTGTTTTTTCCATCCAATATTGCTGTTTCAAGGCCGGTGTAGTATTCCATACATAGAATAACAGCTGTTGTTTTATAAATCTTTCGCTACTATGCAGTGGTACTTTTACTATTTAGAATTATTGTTATTATGGTTGAAATACGCTATCAGGTGGTTGGGCGTAAAAAGTATTAGCGAACTTGCTAGGATTTGTATTTATCGGAGCGGTTAATGTTGCTTTTTTTGGCGGCACATAATGGCCTGCAGGCCAGACTTCCACTATTCTTTGATTTAATTCATTAAAATGAAGCTGGACTTGGTCATATAACGCATACCCTCTTAGTTCAGGTAGTGGTAATATGTTTGACTTGCGAATTTCAGTTAATTTTGCCCTTTCTTCTTTACTTCTTCTGAGAGTATTCAAGCTTGATTGGCAATTCATTATTGCAAGATCAAGATACTCATGGCCTTCTCTCTGGAAGACATTTGCGTAAAATATGACTCTGTTTATTCCAGATCTTTCTTTTATTTCGTCAACAAACTCTTGAGGCAATTTGATTTCATTATTCACAATATCGCATAGGTGTTCCATGCCACTGTAAAATTGGGTTTGATTTATATGTATTTTGGTTTTTTAATAAATACTTTTAAATATCTGTGTTTGCAGTCAATACATATAGTAAGTTTAGTCAGTTAATTGGTGCTTTATGAAATTCCTTGCTTTTGCAGATATGCATGGTAACAGAAAACAGCTTGAAAAGCTGGTCAGGAGAGCTAAAAAAGAAAAAGTAGACTTCATTGTCTGCGCCGGCGACATTTCAATTTTTGAGAGAAGGTTAAATGAGATGCTTTCAGTTCTTGGGAAGTCAAAATTGCCTGTTTTCATAATCCCAGGAAATCACGAATCAGATTCTTTGCTGGCAAAGCTTTCTAAGAAGCATAAGCTTTTCTTTCTGCATAAGAAAATTTTTGAGATTGATGGCTTTTTTATTGCAGGTTTTGGCGGAGGCGGTTTCTCTCTTACCGATAGGGATTTTGAAAAGACTGCAAAGAAGTTTTATAAGGTTTTCAAGAAAAACAGGAATTTCATTTTGATAACACATGCCCCTCCTTATAGAACAAAAGTAGATCTTATAGGAAGAAGCCACTGCGGAAACAAGTCAATTGCAAATTTCATAAAACTTTCTCAGCCGCTTGTCGCAATATCAGGGCATCTCCATGAGACAGAAGGAAAAAAGGACAAGATTGGCAAGACTTTAGTTGTGAATCCAGGAATGAAAGGGATGGTTATAGAACTTTAAATCAATCAAATAACTTTATCTTAATTTTCTTATTACTCTTAGTTTTTGTATCATCTCTCACTAGCAGTACAACCCTGCTTTTTTCTTTTTCAGCAGTTATCTTGTATCCTGTCGAGTTTGCTATTTTTTCTGCAAATTCTTTTATTTCGCTGTGTCTTGGCATGCAGTCTATTCCTAGTCTTAATCGTGAATATCCGACCCACATGTATGCTTTGATTTCGACAAAATCTGGCTGGGCTTTCTTTATCAGCGTAGAATATTCTTCTGGGTTTTCCATATTAAAGTCTTTTACCATCGTCAGGCGAATTGCAGTTCTTGGGAATTTTCTCAGAAGTTCTAGGCTTTTTAGTATTTTTTTCCATGTTCCTTTTGTCAATGGACTGCATGTTTTTTTGTATACTTCTTCATTTGGCGCAGGAAGAGTTACATATAGTTGAGTTGGATATGCTTTTTTTTCAATCATTTTTTCAAGCATTTTTGGGTTTGTTCCGTTTGTCACAAGAAATTGGCTGAGCCCTCTCTTTTTCAATGCAAGAATCAGTTCTGGCATTTTTGGATAAAATGTCGGTTCTCCTGAAAGGGATATTGCAAAATGTTTTGGTGAATGCATTTCTTTGTATCTTTGTTCATCGCGCTTTTCATTTCCGCCAAAACCTTTAAGGTATTTTACATGCTCTTTTAGGCATTCGTCTATTATCATTTCAGGATTATCAGCTGTTCCAGTCCATTTTGGCGCAGTAAAATTAATATCTCTCCAGCAGAATATGCATCTGTGCGAGCATACATCAAAGCAAGGGGTCATTTGCACGCATTGCCACGACTTTATTCCATAGAAATCCGATTTGTAGCAGACATCTTCTCCTCTTAGGGATTTTTTGCACCACTCGCATACTTTAACAGCGCTGTGTCTACCTACAAAGCGATATCCTTGTCTTTCTAAGTCTTTGATTTTTTCTTTGCTTATGCTCATTTTGGTCTTTCTTTTTAATTCAATCATAAAATCCAAACTTATTTAAAAAAACTGCTATTATTTGGAAGTATGGCAGTCAAACAAAAATATGATGAGCTCATGAAGAGCGATGTTTTCAAGAGCTGGAAACAGGAACATGATACTTCTTTTTTTGCTCATGCTTTTGCATTAGTTGAGCCAGATGGCAGCGGTGAGTGGCAGTTTGGTTTTTTTGATACTAATAATAGGCTTATGACTTCTTTTATGATGTCTAAAGAAATAATGGTAAGCCCAGAAACAGAGGTTTTTGAAAAGCCCGGGAATGAGATCCAAGAATTAGATATGGGTTCTGTTAAGATTGATTTTCCTGAAGCTATTTCTTGCGCTCTGGATTTTCAGAAAAACAGCTATCCAACTGATGCGCCAATTAAGAGAATTATTCTTTTGCAGAATATTGACGGAAAAGCGATTTGGAACATCTCTTTTTTGTCTCAGAAATTCAATGTGCTTAATATCAGGATTGATGCGGCAACAAATAAGGTAGTTGAGCATAAACTTGATTCTATGCTTGATTTTGTTGATAAGGGCAGCAATGAATCTCATAATGGATGTGGTTGCGGTCATAATCATAGTCATGCCCCTGAAAACTGTGAAGATGATGAACATCCTTGCGGCGGTGATTGTAAGTGCAGCAAAGAAAAAATTAATCCTAAAGATAATAAAAAACTAAGTTCAAAAAGCGATTATATTCTTTAAAATTTGTATTTCCGTATGTGCATAGCATCCTAAGGTCAAAATTCTACTAATAAAAAACAGCGACGAGCGTTATTGGGGGATGCCCCCTACGGGGAAATAGCTCCATTAACTTTTCCGTAGAGAATTTTGAAGATGCTATGCACATAGGTATTTTCGTTCAATTTATAAATACCTGATGCATTCTATTTTCAAGACGAAAATGAAAAATTATTCATGAAATTGTTTTTTTTGGGGGGGTTTATCTTCTATGAAAGTCAAGATTCAGAAATCAAGGCCTGATGCAATCATTCCTAAGTATTCTCATGTAGGCGATGCTGGTTTTGATTTGTATGCTTGCGAAGATATTGTCTTGAATTCTTTTGAGCGAGCACTTGTCCCTACAGGTATTAGGCTTGCGATTCCAGAGGGTCATGTCGGTCTTATCTGGGACAAATCAGGATTGGCATCAAAAAATGGTCTGAAGACTATGGGTGGAGTTGTTGATTCTGGTTATCGCGGCGAGATAGGTATCCTTGTCAAAAATTTGGGAAAAGATCCAATTCAGATTAAAAAGCAGACAAAAGTTGCTCAGATGTTGATCCAGCCGATTGTAAGGGTTGATTTTGAAGAGACTGATCTTGATGATACTGCGCGAGGAGAAAGAGGTTTTGGTAGCACAGGTTTGGAATAAAAGTAAAAAAAGAGGTGCTGTGCTGTCTCTGTTAAAAATCAAAAAAAGAAAAAGGAATAAAAAAAGGTGATTAAGATGGTGAATGGAAACAATAAGATAAGTTATAAGACAATAATTAAGAATTCTACGCTTGATTCTTTTGGTGATGAGGAGAAAAAAGAGGAGAAGAAGAAATCAGATTTGTAGTTTCAGATTATCTTTTCAACTTCATTGATTATGTCTTTATGTATGTCTTCTTTTTGTCTGTTGCCGTCGATGATTATGATGTTGGGATATTTTTTTGCAATCTTCTCGTAGTTTGCCCATACTTTTGTCAGCTTGTCTTCTTTCTCAAACAGTTCTATATTGTGTCTGCTGGCATCTATTCTTTTCACGCATTCTTTTGGAGGAACCTTAAGGAGTATTGTAAGGTCTGGTTTTCTGAACTTCGAATTTATCTGTTCGAGCCATTCCATATCAGGTCCTTCTACTGGTCCGAATGCAAATGTCGAGTACATGTATCTGTCTGTTATCACAACATTGCCTTTTGAAAGCGATGGCTCAATTTCAGTTTCTAAGTGATGAGCTCGGTCTGCTGAAAATAATAGCTGGAAACATATCTGGCTGCTTTTCCAGTGGTTTGTTAATTGTCCTCTTATAAGTCCGCCTATCAGGTTATTTGTAGGTTCTTTTGTGGCATGCGCTTTTATCCCTTTCTTAGAAAAGTAGTCTGCCAGCATGTTGACTTGTGTGCTTGATCCTGAGCCGTCAAGGCCCTCGAATGCTATGAATTTGCCGGAATTGCCGGAATTTTTGGTCATTTTGCTTCTTAATCCCCTTTGATATTTATAGATTTTGTTTTTATTGGCCGGTAGTGCAAAATCGGTCAAAAATAAGAAGCTTTATAAACAAGTGCCAGTTTTTCAAATTTCATGGCAATTACAATCGACGAGGTTTTTACTGGACCCGCTAGCAGGGATTTCGATAATCAAAACAGGAAGGATGTTGCCAGTTTAGAGGGCAAATATTTTTTGTTTGGTTATTCCTGTAGAGGTTTGCCTCATTCAGTAGTTTTGATGAAAGTATCAAATGGCTCTTTAGTTTCTGAACAAATGTTGCCTGAGGAGGATTTTGAAGAACATCTTAAAGATTATGGCATCACAGAGGTTTTTACATTGAAAGGAAGAAGATTTAATGATCCCGAGGAAGTTCTGGGTTTAAAACTTCATCCTATTGTTGCAGGAACCACTGCGCATTATGCTGGGATTGTTGATAGTCTTTATTTGAATGTTGTTCTCAAAGATGCAGGAGTAAAAGTGAATGTGATTGATTGTTCTAATCTTTGATTTGTGAGCTTTTTTTATTTAATATCGCTGACATAAAGATGTCCTGAGAAATCTGTCAAGACTAATGGGCCGCGTTCAATTCCTAACTCATTGGCCATTTTTTCTTGCATTGTCGCTATTGCGTATATGTTTGGCACAAACGCGCCTTCTCCTTTCATTAGTTTTCCTTCTCTTGTTACAGTCGCTAAATGGTGGCTTCTGTAGACTACATGATATTCGAGTTTGTTGTTTCTGACGACGCACCATATGAAGTCAAGGCAGGGCGCGTTGTCGTTTTGCGAATCATTTTTTGGGTCCCATAAGGATATCAATGCGCGTCTTGTTGTCGGATGGTTTTTCAAAAGTTCTGTTATTTTTTTCATATTGATTATCCCATTTTTTGAATATTCTGTTATTGTAAGTATAAACAAATTCATCTAAGTTCTCTCCAAGTCCGTTGATGAATTCATCAACATATCTTTCAATATAGTTTTTGGAAAATCCATCGGGCATTTTTTTGAGGGCATCCATTATTGTCACGCTGATTGATCTGCATTCTATTGTTATTATGTTTCTTTGGTCGACTAAAGTGTGTCCGTTTTCAAAGATGAATGCAGCTATTGATTCATGCGCTTCTTCAAGATCTTGCGCTTGTATTGATTGTCCGATTGCTGTTGTTATTTCTCGGTGTTGGTACTCGACTTTTCTTGCTGTTCCGCTTAAATCAATGTTTATAGGTTCGCTGAATCTTGCTCCATCATCATATATTTTTTTCATTCCATAATTGGAATAATAGTCTATTCCAAGAAGTTCTGGAGACGCGGAATTTTCAGGTTCTTGTATGCATGCTCTCGCGATTTTTTCTATTTTCTCAAGGCCTTTTTCATTTTCTTCTACATTTCTTATCACAATCAGGTCGCATTGTTTTCGCATTCTTTCAAGACCGTCGGTAGGAACTTGCTCAAATTTAGGATTGGGTGATTTGCTGTCTATTATTATGCCATTCTCGTTGATTCCATTCAGCCAGAATTTTGTCAGCGCTTCTGCGAGCAGATGCCCATTGTCTTTGTGGTTGAAAACAATTATGACTAGTTTATTGACATTGGGGTTTGCTAAGATATTTGAGAATACATATTTTGCTCCGTTTGTTGTTCTCCATAGCCCAGTTAGATAATTGTAATTTGAAAGTCTTTGCATGTATTGTCTTATTTGTTTTGGCGCAGAATCTTCTTTCCAGGTATATGCAAAAGCCATTGCAATATTTGAGTTAGGATTTCCAACAATTACATCGCTTGTGTTGAATAGCTGCAGTCCAGGTATTTCTGTCCCTTTGTAGGTTATCTTGATTATGTCTTTGTTCAGGACTTTGTCTTTGCCGATTTTTATGATTTGCATATTTCCCCCTATTTTAATAGACTTAAATAGACTTATATGCGCCAAAGTAATGACTTTTCAGTTATAAAGGTTTTGAAGTTTTTGGGTTTATCCAAAACGCAGCGGGCATCAATTTGCGCAAGTCAGTTAATCTCAAATATAAATAAATTTAAATACTAGATTTGTTTTAGTTTATCAATGGTCAAATCTTCAAGAGCGATTTCAAAACGATTCAAAAAAAAGGATTCAGGTAGAGTTAAGAATGTAAATTGGACTCTTGTTCTGATTATGTCTATTGTTTTTGGGGTTTTTGGTGTTGACCGTTTTATTCTTGGTAAGGTTGGCACAGGTCTTCTTAAGCTGTTTACTATTGGCGGTTTTGGCATCTGGTGGCTTGTTGACATAATCCTTATCGCCACTAAATATGAATTCTATAGGATAAAGTGGGTTGATTGAAGGTTTGGTTTGATTGTTTAGTTTGAAAAGTTTATATTTCAAATTTGGTGATGTTTGAAAATGAAGGACAAATCAACAAAGGCATTGGTTGTTTATTATTCTAGGAGTGGTGTTACAAAAAAGTTAGGCAGCGCTATTGCTGACTCGCTTGTTTGCGATGAGGAGGAGATTATTGATCTTAAGAATCGCGATGGCGCTATTGGTTATGTTTTGTCTGGCAGGGATGCTACCCTTAGGAAATTGGCTGATATCCGCCACATGAGTTATGATGTTGATGATTATGACCTTATTATTATGGGCACTCCTATTTGGGCGTTCAACATGTGTCCTGCTGTGAGGACTTTTTTGACAAACAATAAAGACAAATTCAATGGATCTAAAGGCGGTTCAAAGAAGCTTGCTTTTTTTTGCACAATGGGTGGTTCAGGTGATGAGAAAACTTTTGATGAGATGGAATCTCTATCTGGAAAAACTCCTGTTGCTGTTATTGCTTTGAAGACAAAAGAAGTCATAAGTGATAAGTTCTCAAAGCAGGTTGAGGATTTTGTTTCTAAACTGAAAAAGAATTGAATGTAAATTGTTGCTGATATTTTTGAAAGTTTAATTGCGCTCTTTCAGTTCTATTGCCCAACCTTGATAATTATTTAGGTTTTCAGAATTAAGATAGAATGGGTTTGAATTATCTTTTTTTAGCGCAATTCCATTTGAATCTATACCCAATACTTGGTATTCTGTTATATTGCCTGTTTTATCCGCCAGTTTGAGAGCATCGCCTTTATGAACATAATCTTCAACGTTATGCGCTCTGAAATCTAAGTCTCGAATGGATAAGAAACCTGCATGTATCAGCTCAGTAGATAGGCTGTTTGCTATAGCTCCAATGTCTTCTGTTGCTGGTGTATTGTTTTGTTGCATGTTTAGCCTCTATAATTATTCAAGGGAATAGCAAGACTGGCACTTGTTTAAAAAGCTTTCTTTTTTGAATTTGTTGGCTTAGTGAAACCTTGCTTCTGAAAAAATAATCTAAAAGGAATGTTATTCTTCTTTGCAATTATCCCACATGAATTGAAAATATTTTCTGTATCCATCTGCTAGTGTTTTGCTTTTGAGAACAAATTGCAATGGCTCTTCATCTAATTGTCCTGGTTTGACTCCTACAAAAGTTACTACATAATCTCCGAAGATGTCAACTGCTGTTAAGCTTGAGTATTCTTTTGGAAGAAACTTATATGGTTTTCCGACTAGTTTTAGTATTTCTGGTTTATCCTTTCTTACTTCACAATCAAATAGGTGTACAAATTTTATTCCTCGAGCTTTTCTTTCTTTGTCAAAATGCCTGAGATAATGCTTCAATCTTGGGTCAAGCCAAAATGCCTTAGCCCCCATAAAGTAAACGGTCTGCTTTTGTTCAAGAATTAGTTGCAGATAGCTCTTGAATCCTTCAATTCCGTGAAAGAAATATGCTTCTGCCTCAGGCTCAACTGATTTGTAGAGCTTTTTCATGTCAGGAAGGTATGTGTCAAGAGCGGTTTCTTTTTCCTTTATGATTTCTTTCAGTCTTTCTGGATTAATGGCCTTGAATGATTTTTCTCCCTTGATGAATGTCTCAGAAGAAAGGCCTTTTTCGATAAGCTTGTTTAATGAATCATACACATTTCTGCGATGAACTTTTGATTTGATTGATATCTTATTTACATTAACTTCGCCTAGATTCAATAACGCTTCGTACACTCTCGCTTCATTAAGGGAAAGTCCAGTT
>JAUYGA010000261.1 GCA_030690755.1 Nanobdellota archaeon | reverse complement strand
CTTCTTAATCAAGGCATATTTGTCGACGGAGATACAGCAATGGTCAATAATGTGGCTTACAAGATGCATCATGAGACTTTCTCAAGCAGGATAGAATTTGAGCATAACACCCTTCTTACTTCAGTAACTAACGGTACATGCGCGATAATCAATGATACAACCAAGATCTGTTTTACTTCAAAAACATATGATTACACGCTCAAGAAAGACAAGCTCGATGTGAAATTTTACCAGTTGAAACCTGATGTAAAAGTCACAAGAACAATATCGTCATCATTTCCTTTCCTGATGGATGAGGTTGAGGTGACAGTTGTCATAACAAACATCCTAGGGGATATTGATGCGACTGATTTTGTGTATATGGATGCGTATCCTGAAGAATTTGTTTTCACTTATCTTGACAATGTTCAGGCTAAAGACAATGTGATATCTTGGAATGGTCGCGTCAGAAAAGGAAGCGATAATTCTGTTACCCTGAAGTATAAGTTCAAGATAAAAAAGAAAGTAGATATCTCGCTCAGGGGAGAATATTATTACTTCGACGGCGAAAAGATGACTGACAGGCAATACACCTATGCAATAGATTTTAAACCTAAGTCTCTTGTTGATTTGACAACAAAAGTCGCATACACTTCAACTTATGTCGGAAGGACAAACAACTTGACAATAAATCTTACAAGAGCTTACAAGAATGAATCAATTGACGCAAAAATAAGGATTGTGATTCCTGATAATCTTGTTGTTGAATCTTTCAAAGGCGATTTGACAACTCTGCAGACAAGAACAGACCTAGCAACTGTCGCAGCAGGAACAGCTGAAGGTTCAAAAGAAAGTTTCACAATCTATGAATGGTCTGGGACAATAACTAATCAGTCAAAAGCATTTGAGTTCTGGCTTTATGGAAGACGCGTTGGCTCGTCTGATGTCCGTATATATCTGTATTATGAGGATCCAAATGATAGAATAAGAAAAGGATTTGATCTTGTGAACTACACAGAAGAATTAACCCAAAATTTTGAGATTATCAGTAAAGATATCATTCTCGCAACAAACCTTCAGGAGGGCGAGAAACTCGAATCATATCAGACAAAAAATTTCACAGCATATGTTGTCAACACAAACAGAGGAGCATATCTTAAGGATGTCGATATTAGGATTTACACAAACACTTCTGAACCTGTGATAATAACAAAGCATGTTGACTGGATGGCTGTAAATCAACAAATTGATTTCAAGTTTAATCTTACAGCTGATGAGATAAAGTCAGATAGGTCTGTGAAGTTCAACATGACTGCAAGCTATCTGACAGAATTTGGAGACAACTACACGATAAACCTTGACAGAACAATCCAGCTTAAGTCAATAAAAGATTTCACAATCACTGCAACTGCTGATAAAACAACACTTGATGAAGAAGAAAAAACGTATTTCACAGTCAAGGTAAATAATCCAAGATTAGTTGATATCGAATATGTAACTGTTGCTGACAGGATTTCTAACTTTACATTGACAAAAGGAGTGAATTCAAGAATTCTCCATCTCAAATCAGATAAAATTGCAGACATCTATACTTATGAAATAATGGCCCCAAAAGTCCGGCAGGACACAATCATTAACATAAACACATCAGTAAAATATGAATCTCATGGAAAAAACTATTCTTTCAGTAAACTGACGCCAATAACTGTCAAGCCAAAGAAATTAGATTTGACTATCACAAGAACATATTCTTCAAGCGCAGTATTCCAGGGGCAGCTTATTGATGTTGATTACACATTAAGCAATGGGGATATTGAGCAGGCCAAGGATGTTTACATTTTCTTCCCAACTCAGCCAGAAATAGATGCTGTTGGCAGCATCCTTGCAAAAGTTCCAAAACTTGATCCTGGAGAGAAAATAATTCTTCATAAAGCAAGCGCAATCAGGGGAAAATACAATAGGTCTATAGAAATACAGCCTGCATTTATCTATTACAGGGATATTGACGACAATCTGTTCTCTATGAATTCAACAAAAGAATCATTGACATTCAAGTATAGCTTTATTGACGGCCCGGCAATTGTCATATACAAGAATGCAACATCTAATGTCGGACCTTATTTTCCTGTTACTGTGACTATTCAAAATCTTGGAAGCGCAATATTGGACAAACTAGTAATTAATGATGGAGATAAGGAATGGCAGACAGGCCTATCGCCTGGCGAATCAAAGACTTTCAACTATATCCAATCATCTCCTCCAGGGGAATATAATCTTGATAAGGCAGTTGCGACATACTCTTATGGAGGTTTAAATTTCACAACTGCTTCAAACAAGCCGAAGATTTATGTCTCAAAAGATGTCTTGATTGCGAATGAAAGTAAGAAAGAAGGCAAGAGCGCAGTTGATTTGATCAAAGAAAAGCTTTCAACTTCAGAGACAGGAACTAAAGTCGCTGAAAACATCGGAGAAAATGTGGAAAAAACAAAATCATGGTTCAGCAATGTTAAGGAATATTTTTCAAGGCTCTTCAGCGGAAAAGCGAAAGAATGATTAAGCAGGGTGTGTCCCAAATAAAGGTTAGCAGCATCAGGCAAAACTCCCTGATAAAAAACATTAAATGAGGTCAGGGGGACGCCCCATCCGGGGCCTGACCGGTACGTTAAAGAAAACATTCAGAGTTTTGCAGCTGCTAACCCGAACGAAGTGAGATTTGGGACACACCGAATCAATTTGTTGAGTACCGTAATTGGTTTACATTTTCTCAAGTTTATAAAGAGCAGTAACTTTTTTTTCAAATTCAAAGAATCGAGGTGGTTTTATGACAAGACTTAGTGAAAAAAAAAAGAAAATGGATGATAAGGCACCTAAAAA
>JAUYGA010000254.1 GCA_030690755.1 Nanobdellota archaeon | reverse complement strand
GTTTTATATTTGTTTTATATTTGTTTTATATTTGCTTACTGCTTATTTTGAAGTTTTTATTATTTAATTTACTTCATTAATACCCTATGCGTCAAGTTGTTTATAAACATACTTTTCAGACAAAAAAATTAAAGGTTTATTTTGCTGTTTAAAGCTTTATAAAAGCCTATTTTTCCTTTATTTACTTTACGGAAAAGTTTATAAAAGATAGAGGACTTTTCAACACTAAAATGGAAGAAACAGAAATTAAAGAAAAAACATCCAATAAAAAAAACATTGTTCTAAACATCCTGATATTCTCAGTGTTGCTTTTGCTAATCGCTAGTTCTGCAGAAGCAGCCATAATAAAAGGAGACATTTTTGATTACTCGCTTAAAAAAGCAAGCGATATTGTGGTTGAAATTGACAGCTCACCAAAACAGACAATGGTCTCAAAAGACGGCAGTTATCTATTCACATTAAGTCCTGGAAACTACAATCTTATCGCATCAAAAAAATCAGGATCAGAACTCATTGCGCAAGCAGAAGAGAAAATAGAAATAAAACAAGAAAGCGAATCTGGAGAGTTTGTTATTGATTTGATATTATTTCCTGTTGTTGAAACAAATCCAGAAAATTCAGAATTAGATTTTCAGACAACAAACCCATTAAACGGAGATGCTGAAAACTTCAACACTTTTTACATAATCCTCTTGGGATTAATAATCATTGTCTGTATGATTTTTTTAGCATACTATGCGAACAGAGTTCTATCTTCCAATAAACATTCAGATAAGCCTAAAAAAAACCATGAGTCAAAAAAATCAAAAAAACATTCAAAAAAGGAAAGGTTAAGTAACGCAACTCCAAAAAAAGATAACGAAAAAGCAGAAGAAACAAAAGAAGAAGAGGAAATAACAAAAGAAGAACAAGAAGCAAAACATGAAATCAGAGTTACAGACCTTGAAAAAATACTCGAAATACTGAAAAAGAATGACGGAAGGGCAACGCAAAAAGAGATAAGAAAAGAGATACCTCTTTCAGAAGCAAAAATCAGCCTGATGATAACTGATTTGGAAGCTAAAGGAAAAATTAGGAAAATAAAGAAAGGCAGAGGAAACATAATCATACTTAATCATATTTAAATAATCACAATCTATATGATTTCATAGTTAATGATTTCGTAATTTATTGATTTAAAAAAAGATGGGCGTTGGAAATGAAAATTAACAAAGTACATGTCATACGGCTAAAAAAAGGAGAAGAGATAGTTTCAAAGCTCACTGATTTCTGCAGCGCAAACAAAATATCAAATGGAATTGTCTATGCAATCGGCGCTGTTAGCGCTGCTGAACTCGCGCTTTACAGACTCGAGGACAAAAAATATTTCTTCAAGACCTTCGATGAACCTATGGAAATATGCTCGCTCAATGGCAATGTTACGCTGCTTGAGAAAAAACCAACACTACATCTGCACATTGTTTTAGGTGATGAACAGTTCGAAACATTCGGGGGCCATCTCAAGAGAGCGGTTGTAAGCGCAACATGCGAAGCCACCATAATAGAACTCGACTCAAAAATAAAAAGAAAATATGATGAAGAGATTGGACTTAACCTGCTGGACATATAAATAAAAGAGAAGGCTAAAAAATCAATCAACAAATAAATAAACAAATGAAACCAAAAAGACTAGTCGTCGGAATTGATCCTGGGACAACCACAGGATATGCTGTATTTGACTTAGATGGAAATGTAATTGCAATTGATTCTTCAAAAGAACTTAATCTTGGCCTCTTGATATCAAAAATAATATCTTATGGAAAACCCCTGCTTGTTGGAACAGACAAAAAGAATGTCCCTGAATTTGTGCATAAGTTTGCTGCAAAAACTGGAGCAAAATTAGTTTTTCCAAAAGAAGATCTGTTGTCTGCAGACAAAATAAGAGAGACAAAACCCTTCATCGATAAATTCTCAAACTCTCATGAGATAGATGCGATAGCATCAGCGCTTGTGTGCTTCAGCTATTACAAAGACCTGTTTGCCAAAATTGACTTCTTTGTTGAAAAATACAAAAAAGAACAAATAAAAGACGACATCAAAGAGATTGTGATAAAAAAAGGCCTGAGCATAAGAACTGCTCTTGAGATTATTGAAAAACCAGAAGATGAATCTGTAAAGATCATAAAAAAAGCCGTTGAAAAACGCATATTCAATGAAAATGATTTCTTGACAATGTTTGGCAAACTAAAAAAAACAGAATATGAGCTTAATATCCTAAAAAAGCAGAATCAGAATCTTATGACAAATGACGCTGAAGCAAGAAAAAGGATAGGAAAGCTGAGCGAGAGGTTGACGAACACAATAACTGACGAGAAAGCAAAAGCTACAATAAAACTCAAAGAAAGAAGAGAGCTTATGCTATATGACAGTATTGAAAAACTCAAGAAACAATATGAAAAATCAAAGGAAGATAATGAAAGACTCAACTACATGATTGGTGGTGTCGGTCATAGAATTCTTTTAAAAAAACTAGAGAATTTGTCATGGAATGGGTTCAGTGAAAAGAACAATACACTAAGAATTGAAAAAGGGGACATCCTACTGGTGGAAAACCCAAATATTATCGGCGACAAACTAATCGAATTCATAAGAAATAAAATACAGATAATCATAACAAAAGCCCAGGTAAGCGACAAGATAAGCCATGAATTGGAATTCACATTCATTGATGGTTCAAAACTGGACATTGAAGAGGCTGAAAATTTTGCCACAATAAACCAGAAAGATCTTGAGGAAGCAAGAAGAAAAATAGACATATTGCATAAGATAGTTATGGATTACAGACGACAAAGACAGAACCCAAAAGAAAAAAAACAATAAAAACATTAAAACAAAATTGAAGAAAAAATAAAAACAATAAAAAAATACGAAAAGCTAACCCTCACTGAAGATTGTCATTTATGCAGTTATGATTCATGCAAGAGCAATCCTGCGGCGTGTAAGCGGCAGTTGACAAGATAACCTGCGTGCAAATCTCTGGTTTTGTATAACGGTCAGCATACTTCTTGTTCAAGCATTCCATCGGATGGCAATCTGGCTTTGGAATACAATCAGTATTTGTATCACAATAAGCTTCTCCTGCTTTTTCAAAAACTCGCTTAACCGAATCAGCGCCGCCAGTGTCAGCATCTGCGGCAGTCTTGTCATCAGCAACTGTTGATGCCTGTTGCTGCGCAGTTTGGCATCCCGCAACAAATAGAACAAGACAAACCAATCCTGTAAAAAGTAAAATCTGTTTTCTCATACCAATCACCTCTTATAAAAATACTGAAAATTATTCAATATCACTCGCATTTTCTTATACTACCCATCTCCCTCTGTGAGACCAAAACCTTTTTACCGCTTTTGTCATTTTTAAGAAAAACTTTCTTGTTCATTCTGAAAACGCGGTACTGCTCACCTTTATACTCAACATTCTGACCAACGCAAAAATCAGGCAGACGAAATAAAACAGTTAACCTATGAAGCTCCTTTGAAGACTGCTTATCAACAGAAAACAACTTAGCGCTAAGCTTAAGCTCGCCGCCAAATTTGTTCTGGAGATCATTACCAAGAGACCTAAGAAACCTGTTGGAAGTAAGATAATAATCAAGACCGTTCTTAGAAGCCACAGACTTCTGGATATAAACATGCTTGCCGACATTTTTATCAACTTCAGCCCAGACAAAATCAACAACCTCCTGACTAGGATTGCGAAGCTGCAATGTACCTTCGAAGTACTTAGTGCCTTTCGGATGCGCACTATGAAACTCTTGTCCTCTATTTGGCATTTTATAAGCTAATTCCCTAGACAGTATAAAAAAGTATTGTTAAACTGGACGATAAATAAAACAAAACATTTTTAATATGCTAAATCATGGTAATTTATAGTTAATTGGCCCAAAAACAGAACAAAGGAATAAAACAATAATGGCAATAAAAATCAAAAACACACTAAAAAAAGTCTGGCATTTCATTTGGGAAGATGACAGCATATGGAGTTGGATAGTAAACATACTTCTAGCATTCCTAATCATCAAATTTCTGGTATATCCTGGCCTGGGATTTGCGCTTGGGACAACACATCCGGTTGTTGCAGTAGTATCAGGAAGCATGGAACATGAAGGCAGTTTCGACTCGTGGTGGGACAGTCAAGAATACCTCTATTCGGCATATGGGCTGACAAACGAACAGTTCATCACTTACAGATTCAAAAACGGATTCAACAAAGGAGATATAATCATACTAAAAAAAGCAAAACCTGAAAGTCTGAAAATCGGCGATGTCATTGTCTTCAGAACAGTCGGAAGACCTGACCCAGTAATACACCGCATAGTCAGAATTGACAGCACAACTCCAAAATACCTGTTCACAACAAAAGGAGACCATAATCTTGGAAGCCTTGACGAGGAGATAGAGATAAGCGAAGACAGACTGATAGGAAAAGGCGTTTTCAAAATACCTTGGCTAGGCTGGATAAAAATCGGTTTTGTCGAAACACTCAACTGGATATTTTAATCAAATACTAAACTGCTTATAACTATAACACAACAATACAAATATTTAAATAATAAAACAAAGGCGGCGAATCAATAACTAAATTGAATAAAGAAAGCAAATAAACTCAAAAACCATAAACAAAAAGAAGTGAAACAATGATATTTTGTCCAAAATGCGGATCAATAATGAAGCCGAAAAAAGACGGCGCAAAAAAAATGCTGATATGCAGCTGCGGATATAAGGATAAAGACGCAGACAATATCTGCCTAGGTGAGATTGTCAAAGACACAAGCCAAAAAGTAGAGATTGTCAACGAAGGCCAGGACGAAGTTTATCCTCTTATCACCGCCCACTGCGAAAAATGCGGGCACAAGAAAGCATATTTTTGGACTGTACAAACAAGAGCAGGAGACGAACCAGAAACAAAATTCTTCAAATGCGAAAAATGCAAACACATCTGGAGAGATTATTCTTAATTAATCTAAACCAAAAAAGGCAAAATTATTAAAGTACGTATTCTAACTTTTGCAATATGGAAAAATTTTCAGATGAACAACTCATCCAAAAAGCAAAAGAAGCTGCTAAGTTACACAAATCATCTGAAGATGTAAGAATAGGAGAGGTTGGCTGCGCTTTAATTTCTGAAAAAGGAAATCTTTACCTAGGCGTTAGCATCCATGCCTGTTGCGGCATAGGTTTCTGCGCAGAACACAGCGCGATTGCCAGTATGGTCCTTAATCAGGAATACAAAATTAAGAAAATTGTCGCTGTTTGCGGTGACGGAACAATTCTGCCGCCTTGCGGAAGATGCAGAGAATTCATGTATCGAATCAATAAAGAGAACCTAAAGACTGAAATCATAATTGGAAAAAATAAAGCTGTAAAACTTAAAGAATTGCTCCCGCACCCCTGGAATTAAAAAAATATAATAGTTCACCATACATATACATCTAATTATTTAAGTCTACAACAAAGCAGCAGAGATTTTTGATGAACATTGAAAATATCACATTAATAAAAAAATATTTGCAAAACAACAGATTAACAATACATGTTAAACCAAATTCTTCATCCAATGAAATCATCAGCTATGATGAGAACAAAAAAGCGCTGAAAGTCAACATCGCCGCAGCGCCTGACAAAGACAAGGCAAACAAAGAAGTCATAAAGTTCTTCTCAAAAATCCTAAAGAAAAAAGTAAGAATCGCAGCTGGCCTGAGATCAAGAGAGAAGATAATAGAACTATTTTAACAGTAAAACCTTATGTGCATAGCATCTTAAAAATTCTCGAAGTGTTTTAGAAAGGAGCTGCGTTCCCGTAGGGAGCAACCCCTCGCAACGCTCGTCGCTGTTTTTGCATCATAGAATTTTTACTTTAGGATGCTATGCACATACTAATTAAGAATAAATAAAAAGTTACGAACAGCCGCAACAATTACCGCAATCTTTGTCGTCTTTATCTTTAACAACTTTTTTTCCAGAAGCATCCTTATCCTTATAATAATTTGAATCATAAACATCCATATCATCAAGCATGTCTTTTTCCTGCCAATCCTTCTGCCACTGCGCGACATCATAAGTTTTTATAGAACCATCAGCCATCTGACCATGCACCTTTGATATCCCTGCGTTGATAAGCATCTTCTTGCAAATTAAACAAGGAGCTGCATTAATGACTATATATTCTACATCAAATGATTTTAAAGAATAAATGTAAAGTTCTGCGCCGACCAAAGAAACACCTGAACGAGCAGAATTGATTATGACATTCATCTCTGCATGAACACTCCTGCAAAGCTCATAACGATGACCTGAAGGAATGCCCAGCTGACGTCTTATACAAACACCTCGCTCATAACAATCCAAAGTTTTTCTTGGCGCGCCATTATAACCTGTCGCGATGATCTGCCTTTCCTTAACAGCAACAGCGCCATGCTTTGTTCCAGCAAAACAAGTGGACCTCTTCGCAACCTCTCTTGCAATCTTCATGAAATACTCATTCCAATCATCACGCTTCTTCTTAAAATCAGAAATATTTGCATCAAATTCCATTTTAGTCCCCACCTAAATCCATAACTAAAATATACATGAAAAAAACACATATAAAATTAACTTTTGGCTTTTGCAACACTAGCACTTGCTTTTATGCTCTTTTGGATATCTTTAATCAGCTTATCAACCTGCTTATGCAAGTCCTCAACAGTTGATTCATTCTTTACAGTATAATTCACCATCTTAATAGTATCATTCAACCTTTGAGAATATTTGCTAGTTCCCTTAGATTCCCGAAGCTCCTTTTTCTTAAACTCTTCAAAAGTCTCAGGGTCATTCTCTCTCTTTCTGAGAAGCATCCTCTGAAACCTAATAAGCTGATCAGCATCAATGAAAATAAGCCTAAACTCAGAATCCTTCATAAGCTCTCTTGCTTCCAAAGGATTTCTCACAGAATCAACATAAAACTTCTTCTTACCCTGCTTCTTTAATTCAGAAATCTTCTCCATGGCAATCTTACCTAAAGCTCCCGGGCCTTGCTTTTTCCTAAGAGAATTGCCAAGAGTAATCAAATTATCACGAGTAACTTCTTTTCCGGCAGCTTTCAGCTTTTCCCGGAGCATATCTGAAAGAGAAAAGCCTACAAAACCCTTACTCTGCAAATATTCCACAGCAACGCCTTTACCGCAGCAATATTTACCAGTCAAACCAATAATCACATTAATCAATCCCCCAAAATGAATCCCTGCTAAACAAGCAGATAAAGTTGATAATTACTGTTTTTTTATATAGTTTTCCTTTAACACCCTCAACAAACAGGTTAGCCATTCTCACAAAACCATCCCTATTTCTTAAATAAAACCCAAAAATATAAAAAGGCATGGTTTTTTTACTCCTGCAGAGGAGAATAAGAGGGTGGACAAATGATTTTTGGAAGAAAAAAAGACGCTGAAGAAGGTTTTCTAACAGAGATTGACAGGCAGGACAGAATCAAGAAAGACTTCGGCATTGCCCCTCAAAATGACAAAAAAGAAGACAAAAAAAACGATAAAACCGCATTCTTTTCAAAAAATAAAGAAGAAATAGTCACAAAAGAAGAAGAGATTGCAGCAGAACAGCTGCAAAAATACAATGAAAACAATAAAAACAATAATGCTATCCTGGAAACAAAAGACGCAAAAAACCCTGAAATTAAGAACATACAAAACAACCAAAACATAGTAAGCACACCAAAACAAAATACAGCAAGCACAACAAACCAAAACACGGCAAGCATAACAAATCAAAAAAACACAGACAATCTAAATACCCCTAATAAAATAAAAAACGAAGAACTTCTCAAAAATAATCCAGACCATATAAACAGCATAAATAATACAAGAAGAATATATACTTTGAACGGACTGCCCCCTGAAGTTGTAGCAGTCACATTTGCAAAATGCTCCCGCAGCCCAGAAGCATTTGACGTCATCTCAAAAGAACTAAATGAAGACTTATCAAGAAAATTCCACGAAAGATGGATTGTCGGATACGGACACAGCAGCGTCGCAGAACACGCAATCCTGTCAATTGCAATAGAAAATGTATCAATTCTTGCAACAAAAGTCCTGGAAGACAATAGACTGGCGTCATACACAGAAAAATCAACAAGATACCAAGTGTTTGACATAAATCGCTATTACAGACCTGTAAAAATAATGAATTCTAAACATGCAGAACTCTATGTGAACACATGCAACATGCTGATTGATGTCTACACAGAGATGTTTCCAAAAATGCTCGCATTCGTAAAAAGCAAAAACCCAAAAACAGATGATGTTGACCAAAACCTTTACGAAGTCAGGATGAAAGCAAAAGCACTTGACAATGTACGATATATCCTCCCCGTAGGAGTTTTAACAAACCTAGGGCTGACAATAAATGCAAGACAGCTCGAACATGCAATAACAAAACTGATTTCAAGTCCACTGGATGAAATGAAAGAAATAGGTGTAGAGATAAAAGAAGCGGCTTTGAAAGTCACACCAACCTTAGTGAAATATGCAAACTACAATGAATATATCGCAGAACTTCCAAAAAGAATAAATTTTGCCAACGAAAACCTAAAAATACAAAAACCAGACGACAGCTACAGGGCGATGCTTGTAGAATATGACCGGGATGCAGAAGACAAAGTGGTTGCATCGCTGCTCTATGGAACATCAAATTACTCATATCAGCAAATAAAAGAAAGAATAAAACTCATTAAAAATGAAGAAAAAATACAAATAATAGATGCTGCAGTGAGAGGAATTGGCAAATTTGATTCAACACCCCGAGAATTTGAAAATACATACTACACCTTTGACATACTTATGGACTATGGAGCATTCAGAGACATACAAAGACACAGGATTTGCACACAACTAAACCAAAAAATAACAACAAACCACAACTATTCCCTCCCAGGAGAGATAATTGAAGCAAAACTTGAAAAAGAATTCATAGAAGCAATGAAAAAAGCGAAAGATGCATATGACACAATATCAAAAGAATTCCCCGAAGAAACAGCATACCTTGTACCATTAGCATACAAAAAACGCGTTTTAATGACAATGAACCTGCGAGAAGTCTGCCACTTTGTAAAGTTAAGAAGCGGAAAGATGGGCCACATATCATACAGACGGCTTGCGCAGCAGATGTGGGAGCTAGTGAATGACAAACATCCATTGCTTGCAAGATACATTGAAGTGGAC
>JAUYGA010000030.1 GCA_030690755.1 Nanobdellota archaeon | reverse complement strand
CAGAAGGGAGGTTGCAGGTTCAAAGTCAAGAAAAACAAAAACATATTGTGCCTCTGCCGCTTCTTAAAAAAAATCAGAAAGGAACAATAAGCCACATTTGCGGAGATTCGATAATAGTGCAGCGGCTCTCAGACCTGGGATTAACACCGATGAGCAAAATAATGCTCGTTAGAAAGATGATGCATAATGGTCCAATAGAGATTACAGTACGAAGGACAACGCTTGCAATAGATCGGAATATCGCAAATAATATTTTTATTAATTTAGATTTGTAGACCCTTTATTAATGATGAAAAATTTATTAGACGAATCAGAAGATGTTTAGAAGAATACTTTGAATATTTTCTATCATTGATTGTCTTTTTTATGAGGTCTAAATAAGAGACACAGCGTTAAAAAAAATAATACCGAGGACAATAATAATGACAGGATGTTCTGAATGCAGCATAAATAAAAAGCCTGCTTTTAAAGGAAACGCGGATTTAACTGTGGCGCTTGCAGGAAATGCAAATGTCGGTAAAAGCACGCTCTTTAACCAATTAACAGGAGTGGACCAGGTCATTGGAAACTGGCCGGGAAAGACAGTGGAACGAGCAGAAGGAATGCTGCAGCATGCTGGACTTAAGATAAAAGTCATTGATTTACCTGGTATTTATTCCTTCTCCACATTTTCTATGGAAGAATCAATTTCCAGAGATTATATCGCGCTGGAAAATCCGGATGTTGTTGTAAATGTGATTGACGCAACAGCACTGGAACGAAACTTATTCTTTACATTTCAGCTGATAGAACTTAACGCAAAAGTGATTATCGCGCTAAACCAGATGGATTTGCTTGAGAAAAAAGGAATCACTATTGATGCAAAAGAGCTGCAGAAATTGCTTGGAGTGCCGGTCATAGCCATCTCTGCAATCAATGCAAAAGGAATCGTAGAATTGACAAAACAGATAATTCAGACATCAAAATCCGCAAAAACAGCGCCAAAAATAAAATATGGAAGAGAAGTAGAAGAAAAAATAGGGAAATTAACCCGCGATTTGAAAGGAGAACAGCTAAAATATGCGCGACGATGGACAGCGATAAAATTGCTTGAGAAAGATCCAGAGATCACCAAATTATTAAAAGGGGAAAAAATAGTGCAGACCGCAAATGCGCTGTCAAAAAAATTGGAGAAAATACACGGCCATGCGTGTTCTGTGCTGATAACTTCTGAACGTTATTCTTTAGCAGATGAAATAGCAAGGAGAACACAAAAGATAGACAATAAGAAAACAACATGGACTGATAAGATAGACCATATCGCGCTGCACCCCGTCTTAGGATATTTCATGATTGCCTTAGTTCTTGGCGGATTGTTATGGTGGACATTTGTCATTGGGTTTGAGATTTCCGGATTCTTATCATATTGGCTGAGCAAAATTGAACATTTAGAGCCGGTTGTCAGCGGTTCGTTTTGGCGAATACTTTGGAATGGCGCATTTGCGGGTTTTGTCGCAGGAGTTACGCTCCTTATCCCTTATGTGCTGCCATTTTACCTGCTGCTTGCATTTTTAGAGGATTCAGGATATTTGACAAGAATTGCTGTAATGCTTGACAGGGGAATGCATAAATTAGGGTTGCATGGCAAAGCGATAATTCCCCTTATTTTAGGATATGGCTGCAGTGTTCCGGCCTGTTTTAGCTGCAGGATTATGGAAACTAAAAAACAGAAGCTTTTGAGCGCGTTTCTCGTAACACTGATTCCTTGCACTGCCAGAACAGTTGTAATTTTAGGATTAGTCGCAGCATTTGTAAATATCTGGTGGGCCTTAGGATTGTTTGCATTTGATATATTGCTTATCATATTACTTGGGAGAATCGCATTTAAACTTGTGCCAGGCGATTCTGTTGGAATAATCATGGAAATGCCAAAGTACCATGCGCCCTCGCTCAAAGTTGCGCTCAAACAAACCTGGGCACGAACAAAATCTTTGCTTATAGTAGTATTCCCTGCATATATCATTGGCAGCGCGCTGTTGCAAGCAATCTACGCAGCAGGATGGCTTACACCAATCAACAACGCACTAAGCATAGTCACTGTATCCTGGCTTGGCTTGCCTGCAATGGTTGGCATTTTACTGATATTTGGCATAGTAAGGAAAGAATTAACACTTCTTATGATAACAGTCATAGCAGGAACAACAGACTTCGCCACGATAATGACGCCAGTGCAGATGATAACATTGGCATTAGTGACCATGATTTACATTCCCTGCCTGGCAACAATACTGGCGCTGGCAAAAGAATTTGATTGGAAAAAAGCGCTAACCATAACAGCAGCAGAAATAGGCATTGCTATACTGATTGGAGGAATAGCTGCGAGAGTGCTGCCGCTGTTTTTCTAAAGGCTGCTGAAATGTGTCATGGCCTGAAAAGATAGCATAAAACCTAAAGGCTGGATTTTGATAATCTTGCGAATGCAAATTATCTGCCAGAATAATCCGGTTTATCATCCTCTGGCGAAGAAAAATATTTCCGACGCTCTTCTTCGGGCATCAGAGAAAGCGCGCTTGGCTCTGTAGGCATTGCATATTCCGGAGTATACATGCGAGCTCTTTCTAACTGTGTTTGGCTCGTTCCTCGCCATGCCGCCGGCAAACACTCTCTGTTTTATCGTGATTGAATCCTCCTCTCATGGAACCTCCGTCGGGTTCTGGCTGTCTAGTATGAAGGTGTTTGCATTATTGGCGGCGCACGCCACAGCTTTGGTTTTTATATGATTAACTTAATACAAACATAAATCCGTCAAATTTATATATCTCTGGCCTAAGTTTATTATATGGTGCAATTATGGTTTTAGAAACAACAATACTTTCTTCAATAGAGTTTCAGATGAGCCTATTGCTGTTTGTTGCGTTGGCAGGCTATCTGGCGGCTTCGAGATTCAACCAGTCAGCAGTCATAGGAGAGATTCTTGTCGGAATAATAATCGGACCTAGCATTTTAGGATTAATAACCTATACTGATTTTGTCAAGAGTATTGCAACAATGGGCGCAGTTGTCCTGCTTTTTGTCATAGGAATGGAGTTCAAGCTTAAGGAGATATTCAACGGCAAATATGGCTTAATCGCTTTTTTTGGAGTCATCCTTCCATGGATTGCAGGTTATTATTTGGCAAAAGGTTTTGGTTTTGATTTTCCAAGCGCTGTTTTTGTCGCTGCTGCCCTCACTGCAACAAGCGTTGCGATAACTGCGCAAGTCCTTAAAGAGCTCAATCTCCTGAAAGAAGATTTCGCAAAGGCAATAATTGGCGCAGCAGTTATTGACGATATTCTTGGAATCATGTCGCTTTCCATGTCAAAAGGGCTTGCGACAGGAAGCCTATCTCTTGGATATGTTGGGATAATATTTCTGAAAGCAATTGCATTTCTTGTAATCGGTTATTTGATTGGCCAATTTTTGCTTAGAAACCTCATAATGAAAACAGATGAAACAAAAATTGCCAAACGTTATCCTGAATTCGTTTTCATTTTTGCAATGATGATTGCGTTCCTTTATGCAATGTTTGCAGAAATGATAGGGCTTTCGGCAATCATCGGTTCGTTTATCGCAGGGGTCTGTCTTGGTTCAATGGTCCTTAAGAATAGCAGGCATTTCCAGGAAGGTTCAGAATTTCTTGTTATAATACTCGCTTCTGTGTTTTTTGTTTCCCTAGGGATACTTGCCAACATAAGAGAGCTGACTTTAAGCACTATTGTGTTTATGGCAGTATTGACGATTGTTGCAATTGCCACGAAACTGATTGGCTGCGGGGTTAGTGCAAAAATGGTCGGGATGAAAACAAGATCTGCATTGATTATTGGAGTAGGCATGGCCCCTCGAGGAGAAGTAGCAATGATAATCGCTTTGATTGGATTGAACCAAGGGATAATCGGCCAAAACATCTATGTATCTCTCGTCATGATGAGTCTCATAACGACAATCATCACGCCAATTGCGCTTAAATATGTTTTAGGAAAGGATGAAAAGAATATTAAAGTCAATAAGCTCAAGATAAGAATTGATTAGATAATAAGGATTGATTAAACAATTGATTGGGTAAGAGGTGTTTTATGATAGCAGAATTTATTTCAGGATACATATCCGCATTTATAGCTAACGTAGGTTATTTTAGTGTGTTTCTTTTAATGATTTTGGAAAGCATGGTCTTTCCGATCCCTAGCGAAGCGATAATGCCTTTTGCAGGCTTCTTGATTGCTGAAGGTAAATTTACATTCTTTGGCGTTATATTTTTTAGCACACTCGGCAGCCTTGTCGGTTCGCTCATATCCTATTATATCGGAAAATACGGCGGAGAGAAATTTCTGCATAAACACGGAAAATATTTTCTTCTGAACAAAAGAGAGCTTGATTGGACCCATAGTTTCTTCAAAAAGCATGGCAGTCCGACTATTTTTATCAGCAGATTCATACCTGTTGTCAGGCATCTGATATCTATCCCTGCAGGAATCGCTGAGATGAATATCTGGAAATTCTCATTCTACACTGTTTTGGGCGCAGGATTATGGAACACATTCCTGACAGTTGTCGGATTTTACCTGAAAAGTAACTGGGATGAAATACTCAAATACAGCCAGATTCTTGACATAATAATATTGGCAGTTTTGTTGGTCGGGGTATCTTATTTTGTGTACCACCATTTCATAAAGCACAGAAAAATAAACGAGTAAGAGCAAATACCTGCCAACACTGTAAAAATGGTTTTTGACCGAAACATTTAAATATCTTTGTATGTTTATAGCATACATATGACTGCTAATAACATACAATTCACAAAAATAGAAATTCAGATTGCCAAATACATATTCAAGCATTACAGAGAGAAATATAATGCCAGACAGTTGGCTAAAATACTGAAAATTAACCACGCCCATGCAAACAAGCTGTGCCACCTTTTGACAGAAAAAAATATATTAATCAAGGAGGATATGGGCAATGCGTCATATTTTTCATACAATTACAGCAATCCATTAGCAATCAAATTTATCGAGTATATTTTGAGCCTCGAGGAATTTCCAAAATGGCTCACAGTGGCATTGCACAGCCTAAAAAAATTCAACTCATACGCACAAACCGGCTTGGTTTTCGGCTCATCAATAAAAAGCAGAGAGTATGATGATATTGATGTCCTGTTGATTTATGACAAAAGCAAAACAGATGAAATACGAAAAATCAAAAACGAAATAAGACATTCAGGATTGGTGGAAAAACCAATACGCTATGTGGAAATAACTGAAAAAGACATTGCATCAAACAAGGAAGACAAGATATTTTACAGCATACTATCAGAAAATTTAATATTTCACAACCCTGAAAAATACGCTGAGGTAATAAAAAAATGCCGCAAGCAGACAAACACCTGAAATGGTGTCTAAGCGAGCCAAAGAGACTTGTAAAAGCAAAACCCGACATGGATTTAGCTCGAAAGCATATAAAAAAGTCAGAACATAATTACCTAGTTGTACAAGCTCTTGAAAAACAAAAAATGTATGACTGGGCCCTAAATGTGGGGTTTTATTCTATCTATCACTGCTTTCTGGCAATACTTGCAAAGCATGGTTATATCTCAAAAAACCAGGCATGCACTGTAACAGCAGTACTAACGCTGATCGATGAAGGAAAAATTGAATTAGATAAAGACTTAGTAACACAATTCGACACATTGGATGTTGAAAAAAGCATAACAAATCCGACAATAAGAGAAAGCAGAGAAACATCAACTTACGGCGTGGAAACAAGCATAGACTTGAACGAGCTAAAACGAGTAAAAGAATTGATAATAAAAATACAAAGAGAAACTATAAGAATTGTAATATCATAATATTGGCCGTCCTGTTTGTTGGAGTATCTTATTTTGCGTGCAACCATTTCATAAAACACAGGAAAATGAAAGAAGAAGAGAAAGAATATAAAAAGCATTACGAGAATAAGTCGGCGCATGATATTTTTAGAATCCGAGTTTTTTCATTTCTGTTTCATAATATTTATGCTTGTCAAGGAATAATTCAATAAAATATCCTTTCTTCTCTTTAGTTAGTATTGCTCTAAGGTTGCTTCCTATCCGCTTTACAAATCCTATCATCTCACTGTTGGTTTTTGATTGTATTGGACTGCTCTTTAGCTCTTTACATGCCTTAACCCATTCAATAATCTCTTCTTGCTGAGCGTCTTTAATATTAGAAAAACATTTATCGAAGTGCCCATCAAATCTTACATCAGACCCCAAAATCGCGTTTATTAATGCTTTGGCTTCGTCAGTTTGCAAGCGAAATCACCTTTGAATATGTATCAATATATATCGGCAGGTTCTTAGCATTCTTGTATTCTATCAATAATTTTTTGTAATCATTAACCTGCGCTTTAAGTTTTGTCTTTAAAGTTTTTGCAGTATAGCTTAATGTCAACGAATTAATAAACGTATTGGACAAAATGTCGAGATTTTTGCGTGAAAGTTTCTCTTGAGTATAATATAATTGTTTGGGGTTCAAAACAACGCCTTTAGAGATATATTCTGTTTGCAGGATGAAGTCTCTGAGATTCTTTTCATGATCTTCCTTATTTAGAATTGCATTAATTAATAATTCGTATGTTTGCAACACGCTATTTAATCCTATGTCAAACTCCGTCTTTGCAGTGTAGTTGAAATTACTTACGCTAATTTTAGATAATGAGTTAAAAAATAACGAACCAAGATTAGATTCAGGCAAGAACGTAACATGAATCTTACCTTTCTGATAATCCTCTTTATCGTATTTTGAAAAAATAAATACATCAACATCATTGTATGTTTTATTGAATAAGAATGACCCTGAAAGGATGATTTTTTTGCCTTTATGTTTTTGTTCCAGCTTATGAACTATCTGTATAGCCTCCTCCGAACGTTGTTCTTTAATAAATTCCTTGCCATTGACGTTTAGCTCATTAATGTTGAAGAAGGCCATCATTGCGCGAATTTTTGGCTTAATAAACTTATAATAATACGTTTTCTCGTTGGAATTCAAAGGTTTTTTTTGTAATTTTTTTTTCAATATGCTTAGCTGCATTTCTGTAAATATTCTTCCAATTAATAAAGGCCTGTTTTCTTCAAGCATCTCTATGGTAATGTAATTTTCCATTTTATGATATTAAAATATCAGTTATTTATATAAACTTTACGTTTTTTCTTTATAAATAACAGTGTTTTTACTTATCGTTTAAAGAACTGATTATGGCTCGCAAGAAACATCAGCGGATTTTTCTGCATTCCAAATAAAACCGTTTTTCGTCCGAATGGCCGATTGAGAAACTTTTTTTTGGGAGCATTCCCTGTTTTCTTATTATTTTGAAAAACTCTGCCTTTTTTATAGGTGGAAGCAGAAAACCGATGTTTCCTTTTTTTGCAAGCTCCCGAACTTTTTTCTCCTCATGGATGTAGTCAATATCCTTATCTGAAAAACTATCCAGAAAGTTCTGGAACGACTCTATGATAAATTCTGAATTTTTTAGCGACAATGAAAGTCTTTTCTTTCCAGATAAGATTGTTATCTTTTGTCCTTTAGGATTTTTTTCATCAAGAATAATCTTGGTACCTTTCTTTTTGAAAAAAACGTCCATCTTGTCAAGCAGCTCTTTGAGTTCTGTATTGAAAACAACTCGGTGTATCGGATAGAATTTTATTCCAGAATCGTGTATGTTCATCAACTCTACGAGCAGATATCTGGCAGGATGATTCATCTCTGCTCCATTACTTTTAAGCATTTCCCAATGCATTTTTGCTGCGGCAAATGAATGATTGCCATCGCCGATTGCATAAATAAACCCATTTTTCTGTTTCAATGCGGCCAAGGATTTTTCAATTTTTCCGATTATTTGTTTTTTGGAAATCTTGTAGCCTTTTAGTCTCCCTGATTTTTCCATCAGCTTAAAATCATAGAGTTTCTCTAAATCAGGTGTTTGTTTGAATAATGGCTCAATCACTGTTTTTTTGGGGTCATCAATCAAGACAATTATATGCGGCATCTCAAGGGCTGCTTTTTCCCTTAGCTTTATTCTTGCAGGCAATCTTTCTTTTATAATTCCTTCGCTTGCTCTGATAAGACTTTTACTTTCAGTTCTTTCAACATTATCAGTCAGTTCAAACTCTTCCAAATCTAAAGCAACAACTAAACCTTTTCTTGATTTTTCGTAAGGTGTTTTTCGGTCGACCATAACAAAACAATTCCCTTCAGACTTCAATATGCCTTTATCTAAGTATGACTGCATTTTGCTATTTTTTTCATCAATCTCCCTATTGATTGAATCTTCATCAGATTTGCTAAGGAAAGCTTCAGGAATAATCAAATGCATTGCAGAAAGCTTGTTGGCAGTCATTTTCTCGATTTTTTCCCAATATGCCTTATCAGATGTATATTGGTCGCATGCGATGACTGACCAATACTTCAAGTCTATGTCCTTGTTTTCCGGGTTTGGCAGAAGAATCTCTGGGACATGCAATGCTGTTTTGCTAGAATTTTTGCTAGAATTATTGAGATTGCCCATAGTTTATGGCATCAGTAATTGCACTTAATAAACTTTTTCAACAGGCTTTTCTCCTTCAAAAGTGGTTCCTAATCAGTGTTTTTTTTGGCATTATCCTCTAAAAAAACCGAAAGGTTTATATACTAAGAACTGAATTTATATATAAGATTATTGTAATTTCAATAGATATATTCGATAAATACAATTTTATCGATTTTTGACACATTAGTTATATTATAGGGTTTAATATTCATTTATTTAAGATTGAGGGGGCGAAAATAGACTTGTACTAGTAAAAAGAGCAGACTAGTCTATTTTATATTTAACATAGTAATTAATAATTTTATAATCATTATAACTAAAGACAGGTAGAACAAAATTATCTGAGGTCAAAAATGGCTATAGGGAAAAAATGTCCTGAATGCGGAAGCGTAAACCTTTTCGTCAATAGAGATAAAGGTGAAGTCATCTGTAAGGACTGCGGTCTTGTTGTTGAAGATAAAATGGTTGATTTCTCGCAGGAATGGCGCGAATTCGAAAGCGATGAAGGCGAGAAGAAAAGAAGAACAGGCGCGCCAATGACCTATACACAGTACGATCAGGGTCTTGGGACCGAGGTCGGAAGAAAATCAGACTTATACCAACTTGGCGGAAAAGAAAGAAACAAATTCTTCAGACTCAGAAAATGGCAGTACAGGATATCAACTGCAATTGAAAGAAACCTAAAACTGGCTCTTGCTGAGCTTAAGCGGGTTTCATCATACTTAAAGCTTCCAGCATCTGTAGAAGAAGAGGCTGCAAGAATATACACCATGGCTGTTCAAAGAGGACTTGTCAGAGGAAGATCAATGGAATCTGTAGTTGCAGGAGCATTATATGCTGCATGCAGAAGACATGAAGTCCCAAGAACGCTTGATGAGCTTTCAGAAGCATCAAACATTGAAAAAAAGGAAATTGGCAGAACCTACCGCTTTGTAACAAGAGAACTTCAGATAACAATTTTACCATCAAACCCAGCAGATTACATACCAAGATTCTCATCTGCGCTTAAACTATCTCCTGATACGCAGACAAAAGCTGTCGAAATACTGGACAAAGCGCAAAAAGCCGAATTAACCTCAGGAAGAGGACCGACAGGAATTGCAGCAGCTGCGCTATATGTCTCTGCATTGATACACGGCGAGAAAAGAACGCAAAGAGAAGTAGCAGACATTGCAGGCGTCACAGAAGTAACTATCAGAAATCGCTATACAGAGCTTCTTGACAAGCTAAAGCTCGAGAAAGAAATCAAGAAGACAAAAAAGCGGAAGAAGTAAACAATTTTTATATTTTTTAATAATTAATTTTTTAAATCTTTATTTGCTTTCAGTTTAAAAAAAGGGGTTCTAAGATTTTTAATTAAATTGATTTTAATTAAAAAGCCAAATAATCACAGGGGGCATAAAAATGGATAATGGAAAAGTAAAATTAAACACTCTGGCAGATGTTCTAACCACTCTGCACAGAAACTTTCAACCAGCTAAAGACAAACCCGACAGATGCGAGTTTAATGCAGAGAAAGGTAAAATCATCTATGATCACACAAACGAAGAGAGACAAAAATTATCATATTCTGGCGAACTTGTATGGGACCTTAAACCAGCAAGTCCAATACCTTTTCCTTTCAATAACTTCACTTTTAATAATTTCGGAAGAAACCCTAGAGCTTATATCCTAACTGCGATGGAATTCATATCTCTGAATTATGCTGGATTATCTTTTGTCAATTTATCAGAAACTAAGGACATAGGACATATTGTCGCGCAAATTGGACAAACAGCAGGGCAATATGATATAGCAATACAAGATTTCAGTCTGAAAACTCTTGCAGCCCAACGCAGACCATCTCAGATATCATCAACACCTATTTACATATGCACAAAAGTAGAATCAAGAGAAGGCCTGGAAGAGGAACTTTCTGCCCTAGACAATACAAAGTGCAGCAAAGTAATCATGTCTGCAAGGACAGAAGAATATAAGTTTGCATCAAAATAGAAATAGTGTATTTTGTTTCTTAATGGAAATAGGCATCATCGGATTAGGAGACATGGGAAAATTATATGCAAAAGAATTCTCTAGAAATGGATATCATGTCAATGGTTGCGACCTGCCGGAAAAAAGAAGCCAGTTAGAGGAAGAACTGAAAGACACAAACATCAAAATTCTAAATGACGGAATCGCAGTCTCAAGAACAAGCGATCTGATAATCTATTCAGTGGAAGCAGACAATATAGGGGATGTCGTCAAACAGTTCGGCCCGTCAACAAAAAAAGGCGCAATTGTCGCTGGACAAACTTCTGTAAAAACACCTGAAATTAATGCCTTTGAAAAATATCTTCCTAGCGATGTAAATATTGTGACATGCCATTCATTGCACAGCCCAACTATAAGCACAGCAGGACAGACGTTGGCAGTCATCAGGCATAGAAGTTCTGATGAAGCGTATGCTCGCGCATTAGAAACATTTGAAAAGTTAGGTTCTAAAATAATAGAAATTCCAGGATATGAAGAGCATGACAAAATCACAGCAGACACTCAAGCAGTAACTCATGTGTGTTTTGAAAGCATGGGAACAGCATGGAAAAACGCAGGATTCTTTCCCTGGGCAAATCCAGCATATATGGGCGGCATAGATAATGTCAAAGTTTTGATGACTCTTCGAATTTACGGAGGGAAAGCCCACATATATTCAGGAATCGCAATCTTAAATCCTTATGCAAAAGAAAGAATAAAACAATATGCGCAGTCAGAATCAGAATTATTCAAGATGATGATTCAGGAAAAAGAAAAAGATTTCAGAGAAAGGATAACAAAAGCAGGAGAATTTGTCTTCAATACATCTGATTCAATAATACTTGACGACAAGATACTGGGGGAATTCAGCCTCGGCAGCCAGAAACAAAGGAAACCGAATTCACATCTGAGCATACTCACAATGGTCGATGCGTGGCATAAGTTGAACATAAAACCTTATGAGAACTTAATATGCCAGACACCAGTATATAGGCTAAGGCTTGGAATAGCAGAATACCTGTTCAGAAATCCTGAACTTCTTGAAGAATCAATAAATGCAGCATTGTTTGATAAAAACATAAGAGGGGATGATTTAGAATTTCATACTGCAGTTAGAGAGTGGGCAAGTATCGTCGATCATGGCGACTTAGAAGGATATGGTTTGCAGTTTGATGCGACAAAAGAATTTTTCAAAGATAGGATACCTGAAGGAATAAAGAGAAGCAATGAACTCATAATGAAACTGATGAAGGCGGCGTGATTATTTTAAAAAAAATCTGAGAAACATTTATAAACTAACTCAGTTTTCTGCAATTGATTCAATTAAATCTTGCATAGTCAAGGTTTCTGCGGTATGTTCCAAATGTACTGCATCAAAGACCGCAAGGTCGCATACAAACGTTAGGGGTATAATACTAAAATGGTTACCACATATGATGTTGATCAGCAGGAACTTGTCGAAAGAGCTGCTGCAGAACTTAAGAAAGTGAATGCAATAAAGGCCCCTGAGTGGGCTGAATATGTCAAGACAGGCGTCAGCAGGGAAAGACCCCCGATTGATGAAGACTGGTGGTATTTCAGAGCTGCTTCTATTCTAAAAAATGTTTACAGATTAGGACCTATAGGCGTCAGTAAGCTGAGAGTAAAGTATGGCAGCAAGAAAAGACGAGGGGTTGCTCCTGCGCATTTCAGAATTGGTTCAGGCAATATAATCCGAAAGATTCTGCAGCAGCTTGAGAAAGCCGGCTTCATAAAACAGGTTGAAAAGGGTGTTCATAAAGGAAAAATAATCACACCAATAGGAAAATCATTTTTAGACAAGATTGCCGCTGACATAAAAAAGAATCCTACACCTAAAAAAGTGAAGGAAATAAAGGAAACAATAGTTATTCCTAAGGTTGAATCTAAAAAACCTAAAAAAGAAGAAAAAGTAGAATCGCGCAGTGAAGAATAAAATGTCTGAATTGGATGAGATAAGAAAAAGAAAAATCGCAGAAATCCAAGCAAGACAAAATCAATCACAATCATCTCAGGCAAATGAGGAAGCTGCTTTCATGCAGCAGGTTGAGAAGATGGAAAGTATGGTCAAACCATATTTTTCAAAAGAAGCATTGCAACGCTATTCCAATCTGAGACTGGCGCATCCGGAACAGGCTGTCAAGGTTCTGCTGGTCATGTCGCAAGGCATACAAAGCGGAAAACTGAAAATGGTAACAGACGAGCAGCTCAAGTCATTACTTCGAGAATTCCTGCCTAAGAAGAGAGATATAAGCATAACAAGAAGATAACAAAAATAAACAATTTAAAGAACATAAATAAAACATAACCAAAAAAATAACAATCATTTAAAAAAAATAAAAAAGACAAACAAAAAAAATAAAAAAGACAAACTCAAAAAAATGGCGCGATACAAAAATCCTTCAAGAAAACAAAGGCTTGTCAAGAAAAACAAGCAGACCAGATGGGCTCCTTTTTGGACTGTCCCTAAGAAATACGGCAAAGGGAAAAAGGTTCACCCAGGAAGACACACAGCAGTTAAGAGAAGCTGGAGAAGGACTAAACTAAAGGTTTAAACGTATTTTATTTAATTATTTTAATTAAATCAACAAAAATCAATTTAACAAGAGAACGCAAAAATGGCTAAAGAAAAGAAAAAGGAAAGCGCTGAAATCAAACTCCAGAGAGTTTACAATATCCCTCTTAGAAAGCTCACTGAACAGGTCCCTAGATATAGAAGGGCCAAAAGAGCAATGAGAGCGATAAGAGACTTCATGGCAAGACACATGAAAGTCGAACAAGACAAAATCAAGATTGGAAAATACCTTAACTTAAAGATTTGGGAAAGAAGCATGAAAAACATCCCTCATCATGTCAAGGTTGACGCTGTAAAATTCGCTGATGGTTCATTAAAATTAGAACTTGTCGGAGCGCCTGCTACCGAGAAAAAGCAGGAAGCAAAAAGACCGGCAAAGGAAAAACACGCTAAAACAGATGCAGAAGAGAAAGTTGATGAAGCTATTGAAAAGAAGGAAGAAGAGATCAAAGAGCATCTTGATAAAGCTAAAGAAGTCGAGAAAGAAGAGATGAACTTGACAAAGAACGAGCCTCATCACAAGAAAGAAAAATCATCAACAAAAGTCAACACTGAAAAGAAAACAGAAAAGACTGTTGAGAGAAAAATCTTTGCAGAAGTCAAAAGACAAAGACCATAAAATAATTGTCAATAATCAACTAATAAAAGCGCGAGATATGAATAATAGGTGCAAAAAATGGAATTCAAACTTGTCATAAGCAATCCAAAAACAGGACAGAGCTATCTGAAGGACGTAAAAGAACCGAATGCAAGCAGCATTAACGGACTTAAGATAGGTCAGACTTTCAAAGGAGAATCAGTTGATCTTCCAGGATATGAATTTGAGATAACCGGCGGATCTGACATTGCAGGATTTCCTATGAGAAAAGACGTCAGAGGAAGTGTCAGGAAAAAAATACCTATAGTAAAAGGAATAGGTCTGAGAAGAAACAAGAGAAAAGGTTTAAGAGTTCTAAAGACTGTTGCAGGAAACACAATATATGAAAAAACTGCAGAAGTCAATGTTAAGATATTAAAAGAAGGCAGAGAAAAGCTGGTCGCTAAAGAAAAGACAGAAGAGAAGAAAAAGTAATACTATTCTCTGTTGATTGTTTAAATTTATAAACTCATTCGACTTTTTGTTAATAACTATGGCTAAGAAAAAGGAAACTGAAAAAATAGAAAAAGTTGACGAATCAACAGATGCAAAAGTTAAAAGCGTTAAAGAGAAGAAACAAAAGCCGAAAACAACTGCAACCGCTGCCAAGAAAAAAGACTTTGTTCTAGAAGAGGCAAGCGGCAATGAAATAGAGAGTTCTCAGCCAGAAGTAAGCATTGGTTTTGTCGGACATGTAGATCATGGGAAGACAACGCTGACAGAAAAACTTTCAGGCAAATGGACTGACACGCATTCTGAAGAAATCAAGAGAGGAATCACAATAAGACTGGGATATGCTGACGCTGTAATCTATAAATGCCCGAACTGCGAAGAGCCAGAATGCTACTGCGCAAAAAAAGAATGCCCAAAATGCGGAGCAGCTGCAGTTCCTCAAAGAAAAGTATCATTCATCGACGCGCCTGGGCACGAATCACTTATGGCGACAATGTTGTCTGGCGCAAACATAATGGACGGCGCCTTGCTTCTCGTAGCAGCAAACGAATTCTGCCCGCAACCTCAAACACGGGAACATCTGACAGCTTTAGAGATTGTCGGAATAAAAAAAATAATTGTTGTCCAAAACAAGATAGACCTAGTCCCAAAAGAGCAGGCGCAAAGAAGCTATCAGCAGATAAAATCCTTCCTTAAAGGGACAAGCTATGAAAACGCTCCAATCATACCAATTTCTGCCCAGCACACAATAAACATCGATGCATTGATAATGGCAATACAAAAGCAAATACCTACGCCAGAAAGAGACAACACAAAAACACCAATCATGTTTGTGGCAAGATCATTTGATATCAACAAACCAGGTTCTTCACCTGAAAAGATTGTCGGCGGCGTCCTTGGAGGATCATTAAAGCAAGGAATACTGAAAGTCGGAGATGAAATCGAAATAAAACCTGGACGAGAAATTGAAGAGAAAAACAGAAAAGTATGGATACCAATAAAAACAAAAATAGTCAGCGCCATCACAGGAAACGTCAAAGTAAATCAGATTCATCCAGGCGGATCAGTCGGGATACTGACACAGCTTGATCCAGGCATTGTAAAAGCTGATACATTAAGCGGAGCAATCGTAGGCCTGCCAGGAAAATTGCCAGAGATTTGGTACGAGCTAACAATGCAGCCGCACCTTCTCAAGAGAGTTGTCGGATCTGATAAAGAGCTTGATGTAGAACCGATAAAACTTGGCGAACCTTTAATGTTGAATGTCAATTCATCCGCGACTGTAGGAATAGTCGATTCTCTCGGAAAAAACAAGTTCCACTGCAAGCTTAAGATACCGGTATGCGCAGACATCGGCGCAAGAGTAACAATCTCCAGAAGAGTCGGAACAAGATTCAGACTGATTGGATACGGATTCATTAAAGAGAAATAAAATGCTGATAAAAAAAAGCAGTCAATACGACAAATTTCTACATAGAGTTCAGCAGCAGAAAATGAAAGAGCTCTGGGATAACAAAGACGATGAAGTCTGGGATGATGCTTAAATTGTGAACTATTGTTTGCAATTTAAATGACTTAAAAAAACTGAATTTAAGCGCGCCTCAGTAAGTTATCTTATCGATGGACTAAACCATCGCGGGGATAACGTCATCATCGGCGCAAAAGTAATATTGCATTTTCTTTTAAAAAACCATCGAGAAAGAATTAAAAACCGCTCGCATCAAAGCTACTTTCAAAGAGCGTAGTCAGGCTTTATGCCTGACCTCTTTTGGTCCTAACTTTTCGTAAAAGTTAGGGGTTGATAACGTCATCATCGGCGCAAAATAAAGGAATAGTCAAAATAATAAAAACCCATCGCAAATCTATCTTTCTTAAGGGATATTTAAAAAATCCATCTACTTCTGGCAGGCGACGGTCAAATTTACTTTGTAAATTTGCCCTGCTCGCCACCCCGTAAGGGACGTCCCCCGGCTCGCCGCCGCCAGAGTTGGATTTTTCATAATCTATAATTTTCACATGCGGCAACAATGGCGCAGACGCGACGAGGGATGGCTCCTACGGAGTGTCGCGTAGGACATTTTCAGTAGAAAATGTCCGTCTGCCGCCATTATTCTTGCCGCAGTTAGAATAAAAAAGTTAAAGCCAGAATTATTAGCTACCCTACAAAAAAAATTAGAACAACATTCATTTCAGAACAACGCCGCAATGGCAGCAGACGTGGGCCTTGTGTTTTTCTTCGTATTTTGTGTTTCCATCATAATCTAGGACAATTCCGCATTTTGGGCATCTCGGCTCCAGGTATTCCAGATTATTGAATATATTCAGCATTTTAGTTTCAGAGTTACTCTTTATATTCAGTCATTTATGTTTTAAAATTCTAGATTTCTAAGTAGTCTTTTACTTTGCTATAGCATAGTTTATGGAACATTTATATCTTTAGTATATGAGGTATATACTTGGGGCAGATTCACTAGATTTTTAAGTTCATCTTATTTTATGCCTGTTTTTCAAAGGCTCAAACAGAATAAAGAAATATTTATAAATTAACTACAAGTAAGTGGTAAAAATATGAAATTAATAAAACAAGATGCATAACACACAGAGGGAATGAAATGGTTAACTTCAATGAACTATCAGATATTGTAAAACAGAATCCTGCGCATTTTGTGGAATGCATAATTGAATCTCATTTTGGAACGACTGGTGGACGATATGCAGATTATTTTAACTTCCACATAAATGATGTTGAAAAGGATAACAAGCACTTAATCGGACATACACTAATCTATGTCAACCATGATAAAAAACAGATTGTCTTCGGCGATTTCTATCCTATGGACGCAGTTAATCATGATAGTTTCACAGCTGCAGAAAGAAAAGGCATAGGAACAGCCAGCCAGATCCAAGTTCTTAAACAACTACGCCTTTTTTATGGATCTGAAATTGATGAATATCTGACACATCATGATTATGCTATAACTACTAGAAGAACAAAGCATCTTGCTGCAATGAAAATAAATGAAGGAATCCACGCAGCAAAGAATGATCCCAGAGACATAGAAGATATAGCAGACACATTCCAAGAATTCTTTATGAAATCCCTAAATTTTGCAGCAGACAGAGATTATATCCCAAGAAGCTTTGATGCGCAAAATGAACAAACTACTCAAATAAAGTCAGATTAAATAACTGCAAATAACAACTCATTCTCAGAAAAATCCGTCAAGCTTGCTCTGTTTTTTCTCGCTCAAAAAATCATCTTTACTATACCCAAATATTGCAAGAATCTTATCAACTGCAGGAATAACCTGGTTATTTATGTAATAATCTGCATCATAGTCCTTCTGCGATATCTCTTCAACAAGCCTTGCCCTCTCGCCAATACGTTCTTTTCCAGAAGTAATCACATATCTTATTATCGAACCAGGACCTACATCAATACCTTTTGCTTTCATGCGCATTGCAACGCGTACATGAGGACCGACAGAATCATAATCCTCTATTTCTTTTTGAAGCTGCGTGAATATCTGGACTTTATCGAGCGAAACTTTATGGTCTTTAAGATCAGTTATTGCGCTCTTCACATACTCCAGGGCTTTTTTCCCAGAGCCTTCCCTTAAAACAATCCCAAGAACTTTTTCCTGCAAATCTTTTGCAATAAGGCTCCAGTTTCTTCTTACAGATTCAAAACCCTTGACTTTGATGTTTCCTTTTTTGTCAAGCAAGGCATATTTTTTCTTTGCGCCATAGCTTCCTTCTTTTGCAGAAACAAATAATGCTGCAGGAAAAACCCCTTCAAATTCCAGTTCCATTATGCCTGGAAGCTCTACATTTATCTCCTCGCTGAAATCAAGAGCCTCTTTCAATGTCTTTCCTTCCAGATGCAGGAAGATAGAATCTGTGTCGCTGTATAGGACAACAAACTTTCTCTTCTGGGCTTCATTTATGACTTTAAGGATGTAATGCCTGCCGTATGCAGTTACTGCTTCAGCGGATTCGATAGAATACCATCTTGCTCCGAAAAAGCCGAGGTAACCGTAAAATGAGTTGGCCATCAGTTTCAATGTCTGCTGCCTTGCGTCTAAGAAAACATTCTTTTCAGCATCGCCTGATTTCATCATCTCCTTAATGCGCATCCTTCTCTTGATAAGCTCCTCGATTATTATCGGGATGAAACCTTTCCTTTTCTTGCAAAACCAATGCTTTGCCTTTTTCTGCGCAGGCTCCTTTTCTGTTCTTTCTGGCTTCTCATTTTTTTCTGTTTTTTCTGATTTTTCAGAACGAACAACCTCATTAAGAAAACTTGTCGGAACATAATCTCCATCATCTTCGCAGCATGAACAGTCAAGAGTCCCAGGAGAGATATTATGAGAACTGATTATTGAAGGATATAGACTGCGATAATCAAAAATAGCAACCTCTTTGTAAAGTCCAGGTTTTGGCTCAAAAACAAAAGCGCCTTCAAAACTCTGCTCTAAGCGTTCTTTTGTCTCAGTGTATGGAGGACGATTAGGAACAAGCTGATTATACTCCTTTGCTTTATTTATCAGATACCATTCGACTATCTGTGAAGAGCTCATCCTGTTGACATCATAAACAGTTAAGCCAATAATCTTTACCAGTTCTATTATGTTTGGCAATACTTTTCTTGCAAGTTTCAATGTCAGAACAGAATCCTGAAGATTGTATATGCAGAATTTTTCAATCTCATCTGGAGAAACATCCTTATTGTCCCAGACCTTATGCAACTCCCCTATATCCACATCATATTTTCTTTCTCCAAGAAGTTCATTTGCAACCAAATCCAAACGGTAAGATTCTGTCTCAAGAGTCTTTCCAAGGATTTTGCTCACATACTTGAAGATATCAAGATGGATTATACCTGTTATCTGCGCAGTGTTTTTTGTTCCTTTGCCAAGTTCTATGTTTGAGTGGTCCAGACCAATGTCCAGCTTGATTTTGTATTTCTCAGACCTTGTCTTTATGTATGGAAGATCAAATCCATCAGAAAAATATCCTACCATAAAATCAGGCTTATAATCTTCGACAACCTCTTTGAATCTTTCAAGAAGGTCTGCTTCACTATTGACAAACTCGATGTAATCAAAATCTGTCTTGAATTTCTTCCAAGTAATGACTTTCTTAAAACCACTTCCTGAGTCAACTCCCGAAGTTCCTCCTGCGCCTGAGGCGTCAAAATCGCCATAAAAAGAAATCATAAGAATGGGATTCTGCTCAGGGATTATTCGCTTATCAGGAGAATAAGTCTCTATATCAAAAGCAAGCATTCTTGGCTTTTCAATGATCTGATCGCCAAGCTGTTTTATGCTTTTTGCATCAATAATGTATTTTACCTTGGCTCTTGCGCTGCCCTCTTCACCATCAACCTCGCAAAGCGACAACGGAGTTATCTTCTTGTCAATCAGATACCTTCTTGTGAATTGTATGTCTGCTTCCAGAACAACGCTGACATCAGGCTGCTGTTTCAAAAAATCCCTCAGAACAGGAACAGACCTTGGCAGGTTTGAATAGACTCTTATCGCCTGGACTTTTTTCCCAAAATAAAGCTTTTCAACAATTTCGGTTTTTGTGACAAAAACAAAATCCTTTGCGCCAGCAGTTTCCTTATCGCTTTCTATCTTGATTTTTTTAAAATTATTTCTTAACTGGTCGACATCAGCATTCTGCTTCAAAAGAACATAAAAATAAGGCTCAAAATTCCTGTCCAAAACAAGGATCTGCTCTCCAGAAGACGTTCTGCCAAATAGATAGATTACGGCCTTTCCTTCATGTTCCTTGTATGTAACATCTAGCGGGTAAAATTGTATCATTTTAGCTATGTTTTAGTTATAATAATAGACGCTGATTTTTAATGGTTTTGGTGAAAAACCTCATGAAAACCTCATTAAGAGTCAAATATTTATTTAGCAGCTCAGAAAGTTTTATATAACTCAAAAACCTCAATATCCATATGACCAAACAAGATAACCAAACGAAACCGCTAACAAAAATAACAAAAATTGTAAAAGAGATAATTCCGATTGCAATAATCCTTTTAATGATAATCATCGGCATATATGTTTACCCAACCCTGCCAGACAAGATTCCTACACACTGGAATTTTAAAGGAGAAATTGACAATTATGGACCAAAGACATTTGCTCTTTTCGGACTACCATTAATAGCCCTTACAATTTACATAATTCTTTCGGTAATCAAATATTTCGACCCTTACCGGAAAAACATTGAGGAATTCAAGCACCTTTATGGAATCAAGCTTGCAATGGTTGCATTCATGTTCGCAATCTATACTGGGATGATAATGCAGGCTTTAGGCAATAAATTCGAGATGGGCAAGTTTGTGATTGTCCTCATATCTTTGCTGTTCTTTTATCTAGGTTACACATTAAGAAGCATAAAAAGAAATTATTTCATCGGCATAAGGACGCCATGGACACTTGCTTCTGAAACAGTCTGGAACAAAACGCACAGGCTTGGCAGTTTCCTTTTTATGCTTGCTGCCTTCATGATGCTCCTCAGCTTTTTTGCTCCCGAAAACAGCGCAATCAGCATGATATTTGTTTTAGTTCCGATATTTGCAATAGTCATTTTCTCATTCGGATATTCATTTTATCTTTTTAAAAAAGAGAAGAATTCAGGGAAAAAGAAGAAAGAAATAAACTAAAAAGAGCATAAGAGTATAGAAAAAAATGAGGAATCGCCAACCAAAATCAGCAGCGGCAAATAATGCGTCAACCAAGAGACCAGAAGAAAATACTGGCAGAAAGCCGAAGCTTGGCTTTTTCTCATTCACATGCTGCCAGGGCTGCCAATTCACAATACTTTTTCTTGACAATCTGATTGAACTCTTATCAAAATTCGATGTCCAATACTTCCATCTACTGAAAGAAAAAAACCGCGAATCTGATTTTGATATCGCAATAATAGAAGGCGCAATAACAACAAAAAAAGAACTCGAAAAACTAATGCGCATAAGGAAAAAATCAAAATTTGTTGTAGCTCTAGGAGCATGCGCATGCCATGGTGGAATCCCTGGACTCAGAAACTTTATTGAAAATGATCAATTGATAAAATATGTATACAACCAGCACATGCTAAAAGATTCTTTAGAAACAAAAGGAATCGACGAATACATAAAAGTCGACTATTACCTCAGAGGATGCCCAATAATAAAGGACGAATTTGTCCGATTCCTTGACAATTTTGCAGAAAACAAAAAAAGCGAACCTTTCAACGGACCAGTATGCAACCAATGTCCCAAGCGCGGAAATGACTGCTTTCTCACAAAAAAAATAGAATGCATGGGGCCTCTGACAAATGGCGGCTGCAATGCAATATGCACTGTTGACAATTTCCCATGCACACTCTGCAGAGGACCATTACCATCAGCAAACTTCGCAGCAGAAATAAAACTCTTTGAAAATTTTGGTTTAACGCACCAAGACATAATAAATAAGCTCAGCAGATTTAAAGTTCTGGAAGAAAAGAAGTGCTGCAAAATTGAAGAGAAAAAGAAAATCGAAACAAAAACAGACAGTATTGATAATAAAACAGATATCAAAAAATGAAACAAAGAATAATAACAAAGAAAAATAAGATAATTTGGATTTTAACATTAGTTGGATTTTTATTCGGGGTACTTCTTAGTTTATTGTTTTTTATCCTTGTCAGATTAAAGGACAGTGCGTTATCATACTTAATTTATCACATTTTTTATTTTCCAGCAAGTTTTATCTCATCTATTCTTTTTCCATGTCATGCTATGGAATGCTGGGCGATGTATGCAGTATATACACCTCCAGCGTTTTATGCTCTCTTGGGTGCGATTATAGGATATACAATCTACATAATTAAACATAAACGAAACAAAAAATGAAACCAGTAAAAGAACTTTTTGAAGAACACGTCAAATCAAATGAAATCAGGATGCATTGCCTCGAGGTAGGTACAATAATGCGCTTTCTTGCCCGCGAGTTTAACGAAGACGAAGAGAAATGGTACACAATAGGCCTTTTGCATGACCTTGATTTTGAGACTGAAAAAGACCTAAAGACCCATGGCCTGAAAACCGCAGAGATACTAAGAAAAGAAGGTTATGACGAAGCGCTTATTAATTCAATTTTATCACATAATGAAGGTGGCCTGGGAGTCAAAAGAGAAAGCAAACTTGACTATGCATTGTCTGCAGCAGATAATATTTCAGGATTAATTTATTCTTATGGCTTGATGAGAAAAGGTCTTGAAGGAATGGAAGTAAGCGGTTTAAAGAAAAAGTTTAAAGCGCCAGCATTCGCAGCTGCTGTCAGACGAGATTTAATCGCTGACATTGAAAAAACAGGCATGACATTCGACAAGTTTTTTGAAATCTCAATAAAAGCAATGCAAAGCATAGCAAAAGAAATAGGGTTTGAGAAATAAAATGCAAAAGAAAAAAGAAAAAACCTGGATTGCAATCGGATTGGTGGCCAGTATAGTTGTTTTGTTGATATTGACTGTTTTTCTGGTATCAAAGATAAACAATCAAAATGAAATGATGCCCTTAGCAGTACTTTTTTCTATGGTGGCAATAATCTTATTTTTCATACCTGGTTTTAGTCTATTCTTAATACGTAAGAGGTTAAAAAGTGAATTTTTGAAGTTTAATATTGCGAAATTGATAATGACTATAACTTTAGTTCTCATTAGTCTCGCCGTTGGTGCATATGTAATGTTGAGGTTAATTATAGGGCATGGTAATTCAGGCAAGTTATTTACGCTTTTTTGCTTAATTCTTTTGCTTCCTTCATTTATACTTATCTGGCTTTCTGAAATAATTTTTAAATCAATGATGGGCCTATCATTTCCCATAATATTAATAATCTTACTGCCTCTACAAACATATTATTTTTATTTAATCTCATGCTCAATATATTGGTTATTTAAAAAGATAAAAAAAATGTTGAACAAAGGATGAAATGAAAACTGAAACAAAAGAATATTTTGTGATTGTTGACGAAAACGACAAGGTGATTGGGAAAGAAGAAAGAAGCATAGCATTCCAAAAGAGATTGATATTCAGGGGACTAAGAATTATTGTGAAAAATGAAAAAGGAGAATATCTTTTCCTGAAGAGGACAAAAGAAAAAAAGATGTTTCCAGACTGCTGGGAGATTGGCGTCGGAGGCGGCCTTACCTATGGAGAAGAGCCAATTGATGCTGCAAAGAGAGAAGTTAGCGAGGAACTGGGAATAAAAAACCCCCAATTAACATATATCAACAAGAGATATATTGAAAATGAAAAAGAAAGATTATTCACATACATATTCCTAACAGGCCACACAAGAAGAGACGGCCAATTTGTCCTGCAAGAGTCTGAAGTCGCAGATACCGCGTTCGTATCAAAAGAAAACCTTGATGAATTCCTAAAAGACAAAAAAGTCCACTATCCCAGCGTTGATATGTTCAAAGAAATGCTAAAAGAAGGCACAATCTGAATAAATAACAAACTAGGCGGCAACAACGGCGCACGGCGAGGCAGAATCCTTATGGGATGTCACCGAACAAAGTGAGCGTGATGCCAAACTTCGTTTGAGCACCGAGCAGGACAAAATCAGCAGATTTTGACCGTCGTACCGCCATTGTTGTTGCCGCCGCATGAACAAAAATATAAAACCATAACGAGAAATTAATATGACAACCATAAATTTAGATCATCTGACAAAAATAGAGGGCCATGCAAGACTTAGAATTAAGGTCAAGAAAGGCCAGGTTGAGAAGGTCAAGCTTCAGATATTTGAAGGCTCAAGATATTTTGAAGGAATACTTAAAGACAAGAAATACAATGATCTCTCGCCAATAAGCTCAAGAATTTGCGGGATATGTTCGCCTGTTCACGCAACAACATCTGTTCTTGCTGTAGAAAAATGTTTTGGAGTTCAACCGACTGAACAGACAAACAAGCTGAGAGAACTTCTGATTATCGGCGGAATGATTCAAAGTCACATACTCCACCTATACTTCCTCGCGCTTCCGGACTTTCTCGGATATGAAAACGCCTTAAGGATGGCAAAAGACAAAAAGAATGAAATCATGACTGCTCTGCGGATTAAAAGAGCAGGCAATAATATGGTCAATATTATCGGCGGACGAGACATCCATCCTGTCGCTTCCATCCTCGGAGGATTTTCAAGGATACCTACAAAAGAATGCGTGAAAAAACTAATAAATGATTTGCGAGTCATACAGCTAGACGCAGAAAAAACATCTGAATTATTCTATAATTTAGAAATTCCGAAGTTTGAGAAATTCAAAGAATATTTTGCGCTGACAGGAAACAATTACTTTTATTCCCATGACCACATAAACTGTTTGGGAGATAAATGCATTCCTGTCGAGACATATGAACAGCATTTCAAAGAATATTTCAGAGAAGGTTCAACAGCAGAATTTGCATCAAAAGAAACAGGCAAAAGCTATATGGTTGGAGCTGTTGCAAGGATAATAAACAATCATGGTTTGCTAAGCCAGGATACGCAAAAATACCAAAACTTCATCAAGAAAAACAAATATTCGCCGTTCATAAACAATCTTTCGCAGGCAGTCGAAATACAGGAAGGCATAAAGCGAAGCATAGAGATTCTCGAGAGTTTGGATCTGAAAGATGAAAAGCCTGTTGAAATAATCCCAAAACCTGGAATCGGAATAGCTGCAACAGAAGCTCCTCGCGGAATATTGTTCCACAAATACGCGATTGATGAAAAAGGCTTCTGCTCATCATGCAATATAACAACTCCGACAACACAAAACCTTCAAAATATAGAAGAAAATATTGCAGCATTCCTGCCGACAATCCTTGACAAGCCAAAAGAGCAAGTTATTCTAGAGATAGAGAAACTCATCAGAGCATATGACCCTTGCATCAGCTGCGCAACACACTTCTTGAAAGTCGACTGGGAAAAAGAATAGAAAGAAAACAAAAAAATAAGCAAGTTTTATAAAAAACACCCATTCTCCAGTGGTTATGAAACAAAGAATACTTTTTGTTGAAGACCATGAAAGTCAGATAGAAGCTATTGTCAGAGAGCTGAAGAATGAATTTGAAATAGTCATTGCGCGAGATGGTTTAAAAGCTCTTAAGGAACTAGACAAATCAATTGAAGAAAACAATCTTTACTCGCTGATTGTAAGCGATGTCGAAATGCCTGCTTTTGACGGCCCGAGCCTTCTCTCGATACTTGACCAAAGTATTACAACATTCAAACAAGCAGAACTGCATAACCAACTGTTAGGACAAGAATCCCTAATCAGCGAATTCCAAAAAAGCTCGTGGGGAGACGAAGCTTTCTCGCTGAAGAACTATGAATCAATTATAGGAACATATGGCATCGGATTCAATAAAGTGGTGGCATCAACAGACAAAGAAAAGGCGCAGGATACAGCAAAAAGATTTCAATATGTTCATATCGTAAAATGCGCTGAAGATACAGAAAACACAGTTGAAACAATAAAAAACAGCCTGAACAAAGATGTCAATGCCAAAAGTAAAACCTTAGATTTAATCAAAATAGAAAACAGGCAAAATTATTCATTCTTCACAGAACTTGTGGAAAAGACCAGAGAACTTGAAAAAATGTACCATACCATCAAGGGAAGTGCTGCAATGATAGAACTTGATTACATACCAGGACCCCTACACCTCATTGAAAAGGAAACAGAAGAGCTGAGAAAGAAAGTTTACAATCTAGACAATCTGCTAAAAACTGCTGATTTAAATGACTCAAAAGCAATCATATCTGGAATTGCAAAAAATCTTTATGATAATAACAAAGAAGCCATAGAAAAAAACAATCTTTTCGGCATTCTTGATGAATTATTAAATAATGATCATGATACTTTAGTTAAGATAAGAAACCTTGACGCAAAAATCAGCCAAAGAGGAGTCAACATTTTAAAAGAGGAAGTTAAAGAATACAAAGAAATAATTAATGATTGCATGAATTACTTTAAAACGACTGCAGAATAAGAATTGAATTGTAAAAAAATAAAGAAAAATAAAAAAATAGTTCTTAACAGACACTACCTAAAATTATATTTATTTGGTATAAACATCGCGCCCATCTGAATCCTTCCAATCTTCATGGAAAGCTTCACCATGCCAGGCACTTCTGTCTCATAATGGCCTGCATCCACAAGGACTATTCCCAACTCCTCTGCAACCATCACTGCCGGCTGCTCCATCTCTGCAGCAATATATGCGTCAATATTTTTTGCCGCAATCTGCTCAAGGAACTCCGGCTTAATCGCCGCGCCTGTGGAGACACCCACTCTTTTTATTTCCTTGCGCGCGTTCTTCGGTTCAAATATCTTTATCCTGGGCATCAAATCATAACTCCTCATGGCGTCAGATATGTCCTCTCTTAGCCGACATGGATTTTTTGCGCTTTTCATTTCGGCAGGACTGAACACATAATCCAAAAAACCGTTCAGACTGAAATAGCGACCAAAGTCTCCTGTTACTGCTCCATGCGGCACAATCATTTTTTTATACCTTATTGTAAACGGCTCTATGTTTTTAACGCCGATAAGTTTGGCAAAACAATCTATGTTGCCTTCGGAAGCAGCATCCTGGGCCAGATGCACAACCATTAAATACAGCCCATTTTCTGCAGCATATTTTGCTGACCTGTTGGATGGATAATGGTGCGCAACAATCATACCCATTTCCCTTTCTTTTGCTTCCTTCATGACCTCAATTGCAGGGTCGACACACACAGCAACACCATTCGTATACTCTCTGTCTGCGCCATAAAAAGCATATGGTTCGCAGTCCAAAGGGGGAGCATGTTTCTCCACTTCTTTTATAACATCTGATATTTTTATTTTTTCCATTTTCATTTCCTCCTAGTTTTAAGTCTCATTGATTTTTCAACATTGACTTTTCGATATAGCTCCAGCTAAGCTTAAACTAAATTACAACTTCAAACAACAAATCAAACAATATTCAATAATCCAAAAAGTTCATAGAAAAATCTAACACCAAAATCCAGAAGAAATTTTAAAGAATTTTAATCTACTCAAATCTAACAAACTAAGAAATTCATTGCCACCGACAATCACTTTTGTATCTCATAACAATGTAGAAAACATAAGGAATATATAATATTTGTGTTTTTGTTGGCATGATAAAACAGAAAACTCAAAAAATGGAATACCGCGACGTTGTTGACGAGAATGACAAAGTGCTTTACTCTGTTCCTAAGCATGAAATCTATGGAAAAAAGTTAAGCCATAGAATCGTCCATGTTCTGGTGTTTAACAAAAAAGGAGAAATCTTTCTTCAAAAAAGGTCTGAGAAACTGAAATATCTTCCAGGGCATTGGTGCACTTCTGCCGGCGGACATGCGATGGCTGGCGAATCATATGAAGAAGCGGCAAAGCGCGAACTAAAAGAAGAGATAAATGTTCCTGCAAAAAACCTAGAAGAAGTTGCGCATTTCATCCATGATGTTTCTGGCTGGATAAAACATGTCCGCATTTTTAGGATGGACTATGACGGACCAATCAATGTAAATAAAGAGGATGTTTCAGAAGGGAAATGGTTTAGCAGAAAAGAACTGAAAGCGCTCATAAATAAAAAAGATTTTGTCAATGACGAATGGAAGATTGCGCTTGAAAAAGGGATTGAAAAATAAGCAAAAAATTAGAATAATAATCAAACAATGTTTTTTATTGAGCCAGCTGCCTTACAACATCCGAACATGCAACTCTTAATCGGGTGTATTTTGTTGGGGTTGCAGGTATTGAGCCATTAATCAGATCCACGCTGTCAAGCAGATATTGCGCAATAGGTAGCATCGTGCTATTCGCGATTGTCATCTGCTCTTTAGTTTTAAATATCATCTTACTAGATTCTATATAAGCTGCCGCTCCTTTCTGTGAAAGTTTCAAATAGTTGAATGACTCCTCAGCCCGCCCATTGATAGCTGAACTGATTGCATCATAGACATTCATCAAGATCTTATTTATCTGTATGCTCTCTAGAACTTTCCTATTATCGCTAAGCAGAAATCCGGCCTCGCTTTTCTTCATAGGAAGCTCTTTGAAAACACGTCTATGTTCTTTCTTTTCCGACTCAGCCACATCAATTTTGTCTAACTTGACTGGTTGATTGTAAAGATAATCCATCAAATTATTACTTTGATTTATGAATTTATATGATTGCTCTGAGAACCCAATAATTGCATCGACTTTCTCGTTAAGCTCTTTGCCGAACTCTTCGGCATCATAAGTGGTCTTTAATAAATCAGCTAAGCTGTTAAATTTCATGCTGAGGGAATATGCATACATGCCAATATAGAAGACAAGCTTATCCTGTTTAGTTTGGTCGCGTTTATCAGAAGATTGAATATTTCCTGCTTTGTGAACGCTTGCAAGCTGATCATACTTGCTCTTTTCTGAGGATATTTTCACATATAATTCCCTCATCTGCGATAATTTATTAAAATCATATTCTGCAATTTTCGTTTGAAGACCGTCTGAATCTATGTTAACAGACTCTTCATCTAGATTTATGCCAAGCATACTTCCAGCCATTGCTGAAATCATACTACCAAGATTACTGCTCTTCATTCTATTCTCTTGAGCGCGTTTTTTTGCCCAAATTGGACCAATCTCAGGATCGTCTTTAAATCTATCCCACATATGCTGCGGCACAGAGTCTGGTTTTTCTCGGTTCTCTGGAGTTTCTGGGTTTTTTACCATGATGAATGAGAAAACGCAAATATTATTTATAAACCTTTCGGAAATGTAGCCACTTATTAGTGATTACGCATGATGATTTTTCTCAAGAATTCTGAATGGATAACCCCTCAAATCCTCTTTCCCGACATCAGCTTTGATTTTCTTTAGAACGTCATAAAGATATTTTTTTGTAAAAGCAGCGTCAGACAAATGTTCAAGCGCTTCTATCTCAATAAAAAAGCCCAATTCTTTAACATCATCTATTGAGATTTCAGTTTTCTCAAAAACCCAAGCGCTTCTTTTCTTTTCAACAACCACTGCTTCTTTAAAATCCAAACTTTTCAGTATCTTTTTGACAGATTCAGGGGTTTCAATATTTGTTTCATATTCATCGCAATAATCAGTCTTCTCAACATTTTCTGGATGGAAATGCTTGTAATTAAATGATGCGCCTTTAGGAGATTCCCTTAATCTGAGCCACTCAAACGGATATTTAACATTCAAAAAATCCCTATGCGCAGGAATAAAATAGATATCCTTCTGAAGAACATCCCTTGCTTTCAGTTCCGCATTCTTACTCAGAAACTTAATTACTTCAGAAGAATTATTCAACGGAAACTTAAGTTCAATTTCAACATCCTTTTGGGCCATGAATTAAAGAAAATAACAGGGCTATAAAAAATTAACTAAAAATGCGCAGGCACTTGTCGCGAGCCTGCGAGCGACTCGCAGATAAATCACTGATTTTCAATCCTATCTAAAATATATGCGCCAGGGACGGGATTTTCAGCCCATGTTGACGTTTGAACCCGTGTGACACAGGTGCATGTGTCAACTGGATCATAAGTCCAGCGTCTTACCAGACTCGACCACCCTGGCATTTTAAAACCATAAATTTTTATACTTGTCGCATATTATTCAACTTCACAGGTGCATGTGTTGACTGGATCATAAGTCCAGTTTTTATTTTTCTTATTCTACATAGGATTAAGTGATTTATATACCTTCACAGGGTGGTTGGCGAGTGAGGCGAGTGGTTATTGACGATAAAAATGCGTAATTATCACGGAATTTCTGAAAGTTTTCTGAATTTTACATAAATGTTACACAAACTTTAAAACAAATCATCCAATACTCAACTAAATGGATGCACGAACTTTTATGAATTATATTGAAAGATGTAATGTGAATTGGCTAGGCAAACTGCTTAACATGCGCCACACAGAGAATGGAGGCATAGACCTTTATGACCATGATACTGGAATTGAGCTCAAATGCAGATATGAAAAGTGCCACCAAACATTCACAGTAGCAGCAGACCAACCAACTAAATTCAAGGAAGAAAACCCTGGAAAAAATCTTTACTGGGCTTTTATGATTTATGATATCAGCAAATCGCCTTCTTCAGTTAAAACAACAGAAACTGAAAAAATTGAAAAATTAATCAAACAACGAGATATCTGGTTTTTTTCATGGAAACATGTAAACCAATTTCCAGTCGCAAATCCAAAAACAGGTCCTTTCATCTATATCCACAAAAAAGATTTTCCAGGCAACAATGAATTTGATGCGATAGAAGTGAACAAAGCGAAATTGTACATCCCAAAAGGTTCTGGTCTGGAAGAAAAGATAAGCAACTTCTAAGAATAACGCTCTTTGATTTTGGTATTTGCTCAATGATTTAATTGGTATTTCAACAGTCACGATGATTGACCGCTGCCCGCATCGGGTGGAAAACGCCTTGCATTTATCATACTAATTTCCAATGCAAAGATTTATATATAAATACTAATTACTATTTAGTATGATACAGAAAGAAACTCTCAGGCAAGTTATTGCTCAGCAAAAGAATACAATCACTATTGAAAAAACAGTTACTAGAACCATTCTAGCCGATATTCTGAACTCCTTCAAGGATAACCGCATAATAATATTAACAGGCGTCAGAAGAAGCGGAAAATCCACTTTGCTTAAACAGGTAATGCAAAAGAAAGATGATTACTGCTATGTCAATTTTGAAGATGAAAGATTCATAGATTTCAGGGCCCAGGATTTTGAGCTGCTTAACGAGGTGCTTATGGAAGCTTATGGAATACCGAAAATCTATTTTTTCGATGAAATACAAAACATAGAAAAATTTGAGACATTTGTAAGACGACTTCAGGATAATGGCAAGAAGATAATCATCACAGGCTCTAATGCCTCCCTGCTCAGCAAAGAATTAGGAACCAGATTAACAGGCAGATATAAGGCCTTCGAAGTTTATCCATTCTCTTTTTCAGAGTATCTTGATTCAAAAGAAATAAAGATTGAAAAAAATACTGCATATGTTCTTGAAAAAAAAATCAGAATAATAAAAAACTTTGAATATTTTGTAAATGAAGGCGGCATGCCTGAATATCTGAAAAACAAAGATGATGATTATATAAGGACAATCTATGAGAACATTCTTTATAGGGACATAATAGCCAGATACGCCATAAAGAAACAGAAAATACTAAAGGAACTCGTAAACTTATTGGCGACGAACCTTTCATCGCAATTCACATATAATTCGCTTAAGAAAAGCCTTGGCTTGTCAAACGCAATAACTGTGAAAGAATACATCTCTTACTTGCAGAACTCATATCTGTTTTTCGAACTTCTGAGATTTGACTTCTCTGCAAAAAGACAATTGAACACGGCGAGAAAGATCTATATTGTCGACTCGGCCTTCCATAAAATAACTGGCCTGAACTTCTCTGAAAACAAGGGAAGGATACTGGAAAACATTGTTTTTATAGAACTAAAAAGAGCGAAAAAAGAAACATACTATTTCGTCGGCAAAAATGAATGCGACTTTATTGTCAAAGATGGAACAAAGATCAGAGAAAGCATACAGGTGTGCCATTTGTTGGATGAAAAGAATAAGGAGAGGGAAGTGAATGGGTTATTAGAAGCAATGGATAAATTCAAGCTGAACAAAGGACTGTTGCTTACCTATGAGCAAGCAGATGAGATAAATATCAAGAATAAAAAAATTACAATAATGCCCGTATGGAAATGGATCATTAACCAAAAAACTTGAGAATCATCTAATGCGATTTTTAAGCCGAAAATTTCTCAAAAGGAACCGCTTATTATAATTTGTTTAATAGAGCATCATATATTGCTGCTGGCTGCAGGGTTCATATTGGCCGTAAAAACAGCAAACTATAAAAACCAATTGCGCATTCTATATTCACTATGGCAAATTCAAATCCAGCTTACAAAAATCTTCCAGGAGGCTATCTGTTTCCTGAGCTAGCAAAAAGAACAAGAGCTTTTTCCGAGAAACATCCTGGCGTAAAGATAATGCGCCTAGGTATAGGAAACACTACTGAACCCCTGCCATCAAGCATCATTAAAGGACTTGGCGTGGGTGTTAAAAAGCTCGCTTCTGTTGAAACTTACACGGGCTATGGCGATGAGCAAGGCAATACTGAGCTGAGAAAGAAAATTGCTGAAGTGAAGTACAAAAAAGCTGTCGAAAAGATTGAGGCTGATGAGATATTTGTAAGCGACGGCGCAAAATCTGATACTGCAAATATCCAGGAATTATTCTCAAAAGAATCTATAATCGCAATCCAGGACCCTGCATATCCAGTTTATGTGGACAGCAATGTCATGGCTGGAAGGACAGGCAAGATTCGGGAAAATGGACAATATGAAGGGATAGTCTATATGCCTTGCACTGAAAAAAATGGCTTTTTCCCAGAGATACCTCAAGAAAAAGTTGACATAATATACATCTGCAGCCCTAACAATCCAACAGGCGCAGTTGCAACTAAAGAACAATTGAAGAAATTTGTAGATTATGCGATTAAAAACAAAATAGTCATTATATTTGATTCAGCTTATGAACGGTTTATTTATGATTCAAGTTTGCCTAGAAGCATCTATGAGATACCTGGCGCAAAGAGATGCGCAATAGAAATAAACAGTTTCTCAAAAGAAGCAGGCTTTACTGGCGTTAGACTTGGCTGGACTGTTGTTCCAAAAACATTGATGACAGAAGATGGAGCAAATCTCAATTCGCTGTGGAACAGAAGACAATGCACAAAGTTTAACGGCGCGTCTAACATTGCCCAAGAAGGCGGCATTGCAGCTCTTGACAAGAAAGGACTAAAAGAAACGCAAAAAGTAATTGACCTATATATGAAAAACGCTTCTGTAATCAAAAAAGGCCTGGAAAGCATTGGAATAAAATGCTATGGTGGCGTCAATGCTCCTTATATCTGGATGAAATGCCCGAATCAGATGAGTTCATGGGATTTTTTCAGCAAACTTCTTGAGGAAGCGAATGTCGTATGCACACCAGGTTCAGGTTTTGGCCCGAGCGGCGAAGGCTTTGTCAGGCTTAGCGCATTTGGTCATCCTAAAGACATCAAGAAAGCGATTGAAAGCATAAAAAAGAATCTGAAGATATGAATTAGTCTAAAAGGGTTAGATAAATTAACTGCTTTATTTTCACTAAAAATATTTCTTTTAATTTTTTAAAATAAATTCAGATTTGTCAGTACTTCTAAAAAGTAAATATATTCTGCAACACAGATAAACTTATAAACTAATTTAGCGACCAGAAATAAAAATAATTGGAGGGTGCCAAAATGGGTGGAAAAAAGATTGCAGTTATTGGTTCAGGTGGAAGAGAACATGCACTAGGAGAGAGCCTTGCCAAAAGCGATGAAGTGGCTCAAGTTATTTACATGCCAGGAAATGCAGGAACAGCAAGCGAAAACAAAGCATCAAATTATTTGAAGAGTTTTATAAAACCAGAATCATTCCCAGATTTTCTTAAATTCATACAATCTGAAGGAATCGACCTGGTTGTTGTTGGCCCAGAAGACCCTCTCAATAACGGAATTGTCAATTATCTGAATTCACAAGGATACAATCGCGCTTTTGGCCCGACAAAAGAAGCAACACAGCTTGAATCAGACAAATTTTATTCTCATGACTTAATGAAAGAGCTTGGGATACTTCAAGCGATATCAACAAAATGTCATTCGACAGCAGAGGCTGCAGAGGCAATAAAGCACTTTCATTCTGAGGGAATTGTGATAAAAGCGCGAGGTCTAACAGCAGGAAAAGGCGTTACAGTTTGTGATTCAAAAAAAGAAGCTTTAGAAGAATTAACAAAACATGCAGACGCATATGGGCAAGAAGTATTGATTGCGGAAAGACTTTTTGGAGAAGAATTTTCAATTTTTGGAATATCTGACGGAAACAGAGTTCTACCAATTGGAATCTCATTTCAAGACCACAAACCGCTGCTTGATGGCGACAAAGGACCAAACACCGGCGGTATGGGCGCATATGGCCCAGCACCAATCGCGCCACTCCATGTTGTAAATTGTGTTGCAAATAAAATAATGAATCCTATAGTGCAAAGAATGAAAGAACGAGGTCATGAATACAAAGGATTTTTGTATGCTGGAATGATGATGACAAAAGATGGACCAAAAGTAATTGAGTTCAATGCAAGATTTGGCGATCCAGAATGCCAGCCTGCAATGATGATGTTGAAAAATGGATTGTATGCGCCATTATCACTTGCTCTTGAAGGAAAACTTGACGAAATAAAATTAGAAATAAAAGGCGGGGCAGCTTGCTGCGTTGTTCTTGCATCACAAGGCTATCCTGGTGATTACAAAAAAGGACTTGAAATTAAAGGCCTAGCAGAAGTGGCTTCAATGCAAAATGTTAAAGTGTTCCATGCAGGCACAGCATTTGCAGGCGAAGATAAAAAAATCGTCACTGCCGGTGGCCGTGTTTTAGGAGTTACTGCATATTCAGCTGATGGAATCATAGATGCAAAAACAACTGCCTATGCTGCAGCATCAAAAATTGCTGTTGAAGGCGGATGGGCAATAAGAAGCGATATATCCGACAAAGCAACCAACAGATAAAAAAGTATCAATTCAATAAAAGACAAACAAAAAAGTAGTAGACAAAAAATGTTAAAACCCTTACATAACCCAGAAGATGGCCAGATGAGAGTTGCAGGGCTGATGTCTGGTAGTGGAACTAATTTAGTGGAAATCATCAAGACAGAAAAAGCTTACGAAAAAGAATTTGGTAAATTTCCTTACGCTGTTGTTGTTATATTTAGCGACACTTTTGATTGCAATGCAGCAAGAATCGGAAAAGAATATGATATACCTGTTGTCATGAGAGACAAAAAGGGATTCTATGCAAAAAGAAATGCGCTGCTTCGAGATTTAGAAGTCAGAGCAGAATTTGATGCAGAAAATGTACGCGCCTTAGCTCCATATGACGCAACAGTTGCAGCTTACGCTGGATATATGAGTATTGCAACAGCGCCATTAATTAGTGCATTTCTTGGAATAAATGTTCATCCTGCAGATCTTTCTATAAAAAATGAGGATGGAAGCAGAAAGTACACAGGAGACAACGCAGTAAGGGACGCAATTTTAGCAGGAGAACATGAGCTTAGGTCAACAACTCACATAATCGAACCAATTGTTGACGGCGGAAGAATTCTTATGATCTCTTCTCCCTTAGAAGTTAATTTTCATGAATGGTTTGGTTATTCACCTAGTAAAGAAGAAATTAACCAATTTTTTAAGGATGAACCAAAAAAAGCAGAAGAAATAACAAATGTACACCAAAGCAGACTTAAAAGAATTGGTGACTGGGTAATTTTCCCAAATACCCTCACCTATCTTGCTCAAGGTAAATACTTACAGGATGAAAGAGGAGCGCTTTTTTTCGAAGATAAACATGATTCAGCGCAATTGCAGAAAATACCTGATGGTTATAGAATAGACTGAATTCAACAAGCAGATTATCCGCCAGATTGAAAACCTCATCTAAAGTATTGTTTTTAAAATTTTTCATCTCAATAAAATTTTTATGTTACTCAGTAATTGTAAACACAAGCCAACAGAGAATGTTCATAAAAATTATCATAGCAGGTCTCATTCCTGAGTTTGTTTTCTTGGTTTTTCAAAACATCAAGCTGCTGCTTGTTAAGTTTGCTGTTATGTCTTCCGTACAATTCTGAAAATCTATCTATCATTGGAGCGCTGAACATGCCGGACTTTGCAGTTATGCTTATCTGAGTCATAAGATTCAAGAGCTCTTCAAAAGCAGCTTCAGGTGCGTTACTATTGGGGGTGTTGCCTATTTTTGATTCTAGCATATTTTTACCACCTAACCATGTTTTATACGTTTTATTTATTAATTTTGTGAAAAAAAGTATGTGAAGCGATGAGAATTCTTTATTAAGTTGCTTGGCAGCTTAGTGTTAAAATAGGAGGTGTTTTTATGGAAAAAATGCAATTATTTGCTGGTCTTGATGTTCATCAAGACACAATAACTGCTACAATAAAAGATGAC